>JAFZOE010000197.1 GCA_017552845.1 Clostridia bacterium | reverse complement strand
GGTCACAGGCAGCGACGAAACAGCTCTCAACGCCCTGCTTCTTCATCCGCTTGTCGGCGACTGGGAAAAGGCGTATAAATGCTTCAACGAAATGAAGCAGGCGCATAAAGACTATCTCCCGCAGTATTTCAAGGATTAAACGATATATAATAACAGAAAAGCGCTACCTCAGCGAGGGAGCGCTTTTTGTATGCTTTCTTTTAAGGGCCGACCGTTACTGAGGGCAGGCACCTGAAGAGCCATTTGAAGAATGAAATTATCTTTTTGAAGAATCCCGCGTTGACCGAGATGCTGATATTCGCGCGAAGGTCCGCGCCGGCACCGTTTTTCATTGTGTTGTAATTCGCATCGATTATTCTTGCGTTGAATTCTCTGCCGCTCTTCATTTCGCCGCAGTCATATGAAACGTAGGTGTTGTCGCCTGCGGTAATGAAGGTTTCTCCTTCATACAGAGCAACACTGTAGCCTGCAGGCACATTTTCTCCGCGTGCGGTTACTTTAACCTTCGTTCGGTAATCAACATTTGCCGACGATTTTACGGTCAGCCAAGAATTCGCTGTCGGGTTCACATATTCATAAACAGCGTTGATCGTTATATCTGCCGCACCCAGCGTGTAGGGAGCCCAACTGCCTCTGTGATCGGGTTTAGCGGGAACGGCCGGAACATTTATATTCGTATTTTCAACCGTGAAATGTTCCGTTGCTACCGTTTTCCCGTCGGCAACAAACGTCGCTGTATAGGTTATAGGAGTATACTGCGCTGTCACCGTAATATCGGAATCGCCGAGAGTGTATGCAGGCCATACACCGTTGTATCCTGTTTTATCCGGAACGGCGGGGGCATTGACAGATTCATCGCCTTCGGTAAATTCAACTGTATCTATGGTTCTGCCGTCTGCAATAAATGTAACAATATGCGTGGGCGGAAGCGGCTCGTCCGCAGTAGTTACGGTGTTAGAGGAAGAATTGACCGTAAGAAGATACTGTGAGGCCGCCAGATAATCGCCGGGATTTGCGCTTGTTGTCCCGATTACATCGGGATTCGTGATATAAGAAACTTCGGTGGGATAGGTTCTATTGTTGGGGTTCATGATTGTGCCGGGCATGATGATGAGCTGAGTATCCTCATCGTCAGCCGCGTTCTCTTTCACTTTGAAATAAAGTGAAAAAGCATTAACATTGTTGTATTGCTGAAATATCGGCCCTGTAAGTCTGACAATTACGGTATCAAGATTATCATGGTTAATACCGGACGGAATCAGGCCGTTTCCGTTTTTGAATGATCCCGCTCCGAGATCGGCGGTGTTGACCGTGAGACTATACATGGTTCCGTTCAGCTCTGTATTTTCGGTATCGAGCTCAAAAATGTTCTTATTATACTGAAAAAGGAAAGCCATCGATTTTACCGGGAAGTCGGAAGTGAAATATACATCCGCCCTGATCTTATCTTCGGGTTTTGCATAGATAATATCAGCTGTGTTATCGCCGGAAGCATAAAAAACTGTGTTGAGCGTGACGGTTCCGGTCAGATAGTCGGCCGAAAAGGCAACAAGACAACTGCCGGCCGCAATAATCAGCGCCAGCAATAAAGCCGTCAGTTTTCTCGGATTAAACATACCATATTACTCCATTATATATACTATATCTTGTGTATAATAACATTATATATACTAAATGTCAAGCGCGTGCGTTGAATTTAGGCAAATCTATTGACAATTATCTGCATATTTTTTATAATACGCGTATAAATATGCAGTATTAAGAATATAATACTTTATGAGGTAATTATGGAAGAAAAAGTAAAGGAAAAGAATCCTGCCGAGTCCGGTCTCAAACTCAATGTGAAAACCATAATCGGCGTATGCGCGATACTGGTTGTGCTCATGGTTGTAGCCGGCGCGCTGACTCAGATAGTCCCCAGAGGCGTCTATGACCTCGACGAGGCGGGCAAGATTATCGACGGTACTTATCACTCCGTCGATTTCAAGCTCCCGATATGGAAAATCGCCCTCTCGCCGATACTTGTTTTTGCCTCAGAGAATATAACCACCGGCATAGCGATAGTGCTCTTTATCGTTCTGCTCGGCGGCACATTCCTCATTCTCGATGAGGTCGGGGTGCTCAAATATCTTATGGCGGTAATTATCCGCAGATTTTCAGAGAAAAAATATGTTCTTCTTGCAGTTATGATTCTTGTGCTCATGGCGCTCTCGTCAATCGCCGGAATCCTCGAGGAGACCATAACCCTCGTCCCGCTTTCGGTCGCTATAGCGCTCGCTCTCGGCTGGGATTCGCTGGTCGGTATAATGATGAGCTTCGGTGCGGTCGCCTTCGGCTTTGCAGCGGCAACCTTCAATCCATTCAATGTTGTCACAGTGCAGAAACTCGCTAATATTCCGGTATTCTCGGGAATATGGATGAGACTTGTGATGTTCGCATTCTCATATATCCTGCTTTTCCTTTTCACCTATACCTACGCCAAAAAGATTGAAAAGAATCCGCAGAAGTCGGTCTGCTTTGAGACAGATAAGGAAATGCGCGAGAAATTCAGGCTCGACGATACCGAAGCGATCATCAAGGATGAAAAAATCAGAAAGTCGAGCATTGTATTCTTTATCTTCATGGGCTGCGCACTCGTATGCGTTGCTCTTGATTTCATCTTCAGCCTCAACGGTTATCTCTCGATGGGCGGCATGGCTCTGCTCTTTACCATCGGCGGAATCGCCGCGGGCCTCAAATCCGGTCTCAAGGGCAAAGAGGTAGCGAAGAGCTTCTTCAGAGGAGTAAAGACCATTGCCCCCGCGCTTCCGCTTATTCTCTTCATTCTCTCCATAACCTACATTCTCCAGGAGGGTATGATAGTTCACACCATTCTCTATAAACTCTACGGCCTGATGAACGGCGTTACTCCTTACAGAGCGATACTTCTGATTTTCGTATTCGTTGCCCTGCTTGAATTCTTTATCGGCTCGGGCACTGCAAAAGCCTTCCTGATTATGCCGATAGTCGCTCCGCTCGCACACCTTGTCGGAATCTCGGGCAATACTCTCGTTCTGACATTCTGCATGGGCGACGGCTTTACGAATATGCTCTATCCCACAAGCGGACTTATCATCATAGCCATCGGGCTTGTAAATGTCTCCTACGGCAAATGGATAAAATTCAGCTGGAAGCTGTTTGCTCTTCAGATTCTCATGAGTATTGCGCTCATGCATTTCTCAATCTGGATCGGTTATCACTGATTATATTAAAAATACGGCAGTCGTAATGACTGCCGTATCTTTTATTTAAGGGCATATTTGTATATTGCCGCGGCGACGCCGTTTTCGGCATTGGTTTTTGTGATGAATTTTGCCGCCTCTTTGGTTTTTTCATCGGCGTTTTCCATCGCGATTCCGTAGCCCGCGGCTTTAATCATCGGGATATCGTTGCCTGCATCGCCGAGTGCCATAGCTTCCTCAGGTGCGGCGTTTATGTATTCGCAGAGTGCCCGCAGTGCATCGCCCTTATCCGTGCCCGCCTTGGTGAATTCAATGCTTCTTCCGACTGAGCTCGTGACAAAAATTTCCGGCTGAGTTCTCAGATATTTGTCCGCTTCAATGCAGACGGAGGAATCGGCAATATAGAAAATAACTTTTTCTATTCCGTATTCGCCGTAAACCTTTGTGAAATCATCGGTTACGATAACTCCCGTGCCGAACATCGCCTTGAATACCGGCGGAATAAGGTCATAGTCAAAATCCTTGCCCGCCCTTTTAAGAGCGTAAGCGATGCCGTCGATATACGCCTCGATAAATCCACTTTTCTCCTCAATATAGGGGAGATATTTTTCCGCCGTTTCGGGGCGCATATTGTTGCGGTAAATGATTGTTTCAGCTTGTCTGTCATAGATTCCTGCGCCATTTGAAAAAATAATATAATCAATTTCGGGAATCTGCGAGCATATGTCGCCTATGGTTGAGAGCGTGCGACCCGTTGAAATTGCGAGCTTTATCCCGCTCTCGTGCACCTTTATCAGTGCTTCTTTGTCCGCATCGGCAACCGTTTTATGATCGGGCGAGAGAAGAGTCCCGTCCATATCCATGGCAATCAGTTTTATCATAATATCTCCGTGCTTCTGTCGAGAATTCCGTTGATTTTTGCTATTGTCATTCCGTAGTTGGTAAACGGCACGCCCGCTTCCTCAGCCGCAAGGCGGCGCGAATTCATTTCCGTTTCGCCGAGCATACAGGCTCCGCAATGGATAATCAGATCAAATTCATTTAGATTTTCGGGGTAACCGTGGCCCGAGGTGAATGTGAATTCAAAGTCCTTGCCCGTGTATTCTCTGAGCCAGCGCGGGAGTTTCACGGTTCCTATGTCTTCACACTGTCTGTGATGAGTGCAGCCTTCCGCAATAAGAATTCTTGCCTTGTCGGGAAGAGTATCTATTGCCGCTGTTCCTTTGAGAGCAGTGTCAAGAAAGCCTTTGTATCTTGCCATAAGAATTGAAAAAGATGTGAGGGGGAACTCCGGCGGAACGAGCTTCATAACCTTGCCGAAGGCCTGCGAATCCGTGACTACAAGCGCCGGCGGATTCTTCAGTCCCTCAATAGTTTTAACCAGTTCATCGGGCTGAATCACAACAGCGATGCCGCCGGAATCGATAATATCGCGGATTGCCTGTTGCTGAGGCAGTATCATTCTGCCTTTGGGCGCGCTGGCGTCAATCGGAGTTACGAGAATTACCGTATCGCCGCGTTTTATGAAATCGGAGACAAGATGAATCTCCTTCTCCTTTTTAGGAGCGAGCCGGGCAATTTCTTCTTTGAGTGACTCAATTCCTTCGCCGGTCAGCGCGCTGACATAGAATTCCCCGTCTTTGCGCGTTTCTGTCAGATCCGCCTTATTGTGAACGGTAAT
>JAFZOE010000196.1 GCA_017552845.1 Clostridia bacterium | reverse complement strand
GTTGCGGCAAGAATCAAAGAACGATGCGCAGAACGCGACGAATTGGTTGAAAAGCTGGAGACCGAAAAACGAAAAGAATTTATTCTGTCAGTGGAAGAAATAAGGGCTTTTTTATACAAATTGAAAAACGGAAAAGATGACAATTATCTATATCGCAGAGGTCTTATAAACATCTTTGTCAAGGAAATATATCTTTATGATGACAGGATGACAATTTTCTTCCACGGAAGCGACAAACCTATAGTTGTAACCGATATTCTGCTTGAAAATGCAGAAGAATTCTTTGCAGGCTCGGAGTGTTCATACAAGAAAGAAGTTGTTTCACCAAACGCACATAACTCGAACATTTTTCAGACCTGAAATATGTTCGGGTTATTTTTATGGAGATAATTATTTGAAATCCGATTCTTGTTTTTCCCTGTTATGATATTGCGCGGGACGAATAATTATGATATAGTAAAAATAAATCGATGGTATAAATCAAAAAATGGAGGCAGTAATGAAAAATCCCGGAAAAAAGGCGGCAAGAACCAAGAGATTCGAAGAGAAGCAGCTCGTGCGCCTGCAGAATAAATCACAGGCGAAAAACTGGCAGAGCTATTTCGTTTTTCTTTTGTTTATCATAGCCGTTGTCAACATACTCGATGAAATCACGAGCAATCTTTCGGTCTCGGTGCAGTCGTCATTTGTGACCGAATTCTTTGTAAACAGGCCGTTTCTCGGCAAAACCTACACCTTTGAACAGGGCCTGTCTCTGCATACGACGGTCAGTGTGCTCGGATACGCTTTCGGCGCGATAACGCCGTTTTACAAGGCGCTAGCCGATAAATGGGGCAGAAAGCCGCTCTTCGTTATTTCCACGCTCGGCATGGCGACGGGCCTGCTGATAATATACCTCTCGCCGAATTATCTCGTTTTCCTGCTCGGATTCGCGGTTATCAGCTTTTTCATCGGTCACGATATGCAGATTATTTATATTCTCGAAGAAGCGCCGGATAAAAAGAGGGGCTCGATTTACAGCGTTCTCAAGAGCCTAGGAATCTTCGGAGTTGTGTTGATTCCCGTGCTCAGGCGGATTCTCATGGGCGACGACGCGACACTCTGGAGAAGAATATTCTTTGTGCCGTCGGTTATCGGATTTATTGCCGCTCTGATAGTTCTTTTCTTCGTCAAGGATACCAAGGTTTTCATCAGGGAAAGGACCAGTTATCTCTCAATCCCCTATGAGGAGAGAATGGCGCAGAAACAGCTCAATAAAGAGAATAAGAATGCTCAGCGCAATCAATCCGGCGTATTCAATGCCGTTAAATACATCTTTTCAAATGATGATACAAAATATCTGATGCTTGCGAACATCATTTTTGACTCGGCGATGCCTGCAATAGCTCTCTATTTTGAATCGTCAATGCATATAGCGGGTATGAGCACGTCAGATATAACCTCGGCAATGTTTATTCTGCCGATAGTTTATGCGACTCTCACTTTCTTCTCGGGATTCATCGCCGATACGCTCGGCAGACGCAGAACCATCCTCTCGGCGAGCGTGCTGAGTATAACGGGATTCATTCTTTTCGCCGTCGGAATCAATAACCTCTGGAATCCTTATCTCATAGGCGGCTTCTGCGGACTTTATCAGGGCTGCTATTGGATAGGCAGAGACTATATGAATATTATGATGACAGAAAAGGTCCCGACAGATATCAGAGCGTCGGTAATCGGCGCAGTTGGATTTCTCACCATTGCGGGCCTCGTTGTCGGCTATCTGCTGGTAATAATCGGAATGCTTATTATCCCGGTGTGGCTGACCTGCCTGATAGTAGCGATTCCGTTCATCGCCTGCGCGGCCGTAATGCTGAAAATGAAGGTCAAAGAGACAAAGGGCGCAGACCTCGACTCCCTCGGCGCCGAAGCTCAGGACTCACCGCAGGAGTAAAACTCAATAATAAACAAGAGCACTGCAAACCGCAGTGCTCTTTTGCTTAATCTTCTTCGGTTATGGTGATTTCGATGGCGTCATTGAAATATGCGTCCATATAGAAATCCCCGATGCCGGTTGAAGGATCATAATTCACTATGGGATCGCCTTCGATTCTGACAGATTCGCCGGGGAATTTTTCCGATATTGTCTTATATGCCATAAGGCCGGTATATGATTCGCCCGGATTCACTTTTGCCGTAATCTCTTTGTCGCCGGATTTCCTGCCGTGAATTCTGATATGAACCGTCGCGGGCTTCTGAGAACCGGTAGTCGATGCGGTTGATTTGGTCGTTTGCTTTGCGGAGGTGGTTGAAGAAACTGCACTTCCGGTAGTTGTTTCCTCTTTGGATGTTGACTTTGAGGTAGTTGCTTTCGCCGTTGAATCTTTTACGGTCGTCGTTTTTGCGGATGTGGTCTTTACTGTTGATTCTTTTGACGTGGTAGTTGACTGAGCCTTCGTCGTTTCGGAAGTTTTGCTTGCCGCTAACGATCTGGTGCTCTTTTCGGTTTTCGCGACCTTGGTTATATTGTCCGATCTGACCCAGCCGGTTTTGTCTTCATATTTAATTTTGGCCCAGCCGTCAGCTTTCTCTTCAACCTCAACCTCTGCGCCCTTGGGTATTTCCTGAACTGTATCCGCATCGGCGGAGGGGCCTTTACACATTTTCAGCTCTTTCTGCTTAGTATCAACAACATACACGCTTTCCTGCGCAACTTCGGTTGTTTCGGATTCGGGCTCAAGAGAAATATCACCTTCCGAAGCGGAAGTTGAATCCGTTTTTGCATCTGTCGATGAAGCTCCGGTATCGGATCCGGTATTCTTCTTGCATCCCGCGATAGGTAGCAAAACTGCCGCAACCAGAAGGACGGCAATAAGTATTTTTGTAAATGATTTCATTATTATCACCCGATACAAGTATAACACAAAAATAAAAGTATTCAATAGGGAAATGGATACAATTGCAAAGAGCACTTGTATCAACAAGTGCTCTTTTCTGGTGGGCAGGGGTGGATTCGAACCACCGAAGTCGTTGACGGCAGATTTACAGTCTGCTCCCTTTGGCCACTCGGGAACCTACCCATATTCAGTTTTGTGATGGTGTGGAGCTGGTGGACGGACTCGAACCCCCGACCTGCTGATTACAAATCAGCTGCTCTACCAACTGAGCTACACCAGCACGGAACGCTCATATAATATATCATAAGGAATTGATTTAGTCAAGAGTTTTTTTGAAGATTTTTGGAGTAAGCAAAACAGGTATCCCATCAGGTAAAGACAGCCCTCTCCTGATGGAGAGGGTCTTGTAAATCTATTTTATTACTCCCCTATTGATTTAAAAACTGCGACGAGGAGGTCGTAGAGGAAGGCGAAGTTGAATGTCGCTTTGGGGAAGGTGCCGGTGTAGCCGAGTTTCTTTGCGATGAGTTTCGCGACCTCGGTGTTCTTGACTGCCGAGCCGTCTTTGACGAGCTCATCGCAGCCGTAGAGGCGGAGCGGGACATTCGCGTTTGTGTGTCCGCCGGAGGTGTATTCGTAGGTCTGCGTTTCCTCGTTGTAAGTAATGCCGCCGGTTTCGTGGTCGGCGGTGACGATGACTATCGTGTTGCCGTCTTCCTTCGCGAATTCAATCGCGGTCTCGACCGCCTTGTCGAATTCGATGAGCGATTTCATCATGCCCTCTTTATTGTTGCTGTGTCTGTTTTTATCAATATGAGCACCCTCGACCATAAGGAAGAAACCCTTGTCGTTGTCGAGCTTTTTAAGGGCGAGATCG
>JAFZOE010000195.1 GCA_017552845.1 Clostridia bacterium | reverse complement strand
GATGCTCCCCGGAATCGGCAACAAAGCAAAGGATATTGAGGTTGACGAGAGCAAATTCGACCGCATGCAGGCGATAATCCTCTCAATGACCGCGAAAGAAAGAGCCAATCCGGCCATCATAAACCCCTCGCGCAAAAAGAGAATCGCCGACGGCTGCGGCCAGACCGTTGAGGATGTCAACAGACTTCTCTCTCAGTATAAGCAGATGCAGAAGATGTTCAGACAGATGAACGGCAAAAAGGGCGGCAAGCGCCGCAAGATGAAGGGAATGCGTATGCCCGCGGGCTTCGACCCTTCACAATTCGGGATGTAATACGGAATACCGTAGCATTATATAATTCATTACTTGTTATTTGGAGGAAACAATCATGGCAGTTAAAATCAGACTTCGCCGCATGGGCGCAAAGAAGAATCCCTACTATCGTATAGTAGTCGCTGATTCAAGATATCCCCGTGACGGCAGATTCATTGAGGAAATCGGAACCTACAATCCCCTCACTTCCCCCTCGGAAGTAAAGGTTGACGCCGAGAAGGCTAAGCAGTGGCTCGGCAACGGCGCACAGCCCACCGATACCGTTAAGGCTCTTCTCAAGAAGGAAGGTATCCTTTAATGGAAGAATTACTCGTCAGCATTGCGCAGGGTCTTGTTGAGGATCCCTCACAGGTTACCGTTACCAAGGAAGACGGCGAAAACGAAAGCATCGTTTACCATCTCCACGTCGCCGAAAACGACATGGGCAGAGTTATCGGTAAGCAGGGCAGAATCGCCAAGGCTATCCGCACGGTAATGCGCGCAGCTGCGACCCGCAACAACGAGAAGGTCGTAGTGGAAATTGATTAAGCAGTTCCTTGAAATCGGCGAAATCACGGGCACTCACGGAGTGCGCGGCGAGGTCAGGGTCAATCCCTGGTGCGATTCGCCCGATTTCATCAAAAAATTCAAAACCCTCTATTTTGACTCCGAGGGCAGAGAGAGCGTCAAAGTCTCCTCCCGCCCCCACGGCAACATTGCCCTTGTCAGGATAGAAGGCATCGACACCGTAGAAGAAGCGCGAAAACTCAGAGGCAGAATTCTCTGGATGAAACGAAGCGACGCTCATCTGCCCGATGGCAGATATTTCATAGCGGAGCTTATCGGCTGCAAAGTATTTGACGCCGACAATCCTGAAAAATGTTACGGCGAGCTTACCGATGTGAGCGAGACCGGCGCCAACGACGTCTGGCACATTACTAAGGACGGCAGAGAGTATCTTATCCCCTCGATTCCCGATGTGGTAATCGAGACGGATGTTGCCTCGGATAAAATAATTATCAGACCCCTGAAAGGTATATTTGACGATGAGGATTGATATACTGACCTTATTCCCCGAAATGTGCCTGAGTGTGCTGAATGAAAGCATTATCGGCAGGGCCCGCGAGAGCGGCGCTGTTACGATAGAATGCAGAAATATCAGAGATTATACTCTCGACAAGCACAATCGCGTGGATGACGCCCCCTACGGCGGCGGGACGGGTATGATAATGCAGACTCAACCCATTTATGATTGTTTTGAGTCGCTCTGCTCAGAGCTCGGCACAAGACCGCATCTTGTGTATATGAGCCCCAAGGGCAAAGTGCTCACTCAGGCAAAAGCAAAAGAACTGAGTCAGCTTGAAAACATTGCAATACTCTGCGGTCATTACGAAGGCGTTGACGAAAGAGTTCTTGAAGAAATTGTCGATGAAGAGATCTCGGTCGGCGATTATGTCATCACGGGTTGCGAACTGCCTGCCCTGATTCTCGCGGACTGTATATCGAGAATGCTCCCCGGAGTTCTCCCCAATGAAGATGCCTTCACTCTTGAAAGCCATTACTCGGGCTTGCTTGAATACCCGCAATATACCAGACCGTATGAGT
>JAFZOE010000021.1 GCA_017552845.1 Clostridia bacterium | reverse complement strand
ATCGGCAAGATGAAACACGCTCGCGTAGTGGGAATGCCCGAGAATAAAGCATTTCTTCTCTGCGTCGGGGAATGCGGAATACCTCTTCCAACGCTCATCAAACGCCCTGAGTGAATCCTTGTTTATAACCGAGAGCAGAAACTGATTCTTCCTCTCGATTGTATTGTAAGCGTGCCTTACGCAGTAGGTGATACCGTCCGCCTCAAAGTCGAGAGTTCGGGGCAGGCGTGCGAGATAATCTATATCTTTCTTATTCAGTTTTCCGACCGTGAATTTTGTGAACCCGATTGCTCTTTCACCCGATTTCAGAGTTGCGTTTCTTACAATTTCAAGGTCGTGATTTCCGCAGGCGGTCGGTATTTTAAGCTTTCTGAAGGTTTCAATGACCTCATGCGGAAAGTATCCGTAATTCACCAGATCGCCGGCGCAGATAATTTTATCCGCATCCGCTTCCTTTTCAAGCACGGCGTTGAGCGCATAAATATTTGCATGAACATCGGAAATAACGAGAATTTTCATATTATCACATCCCTTTATATATTACATTATTTTCCCGCCGATTGCAATTATAATGTATATTTTTCACAATAATTGACGCCGTCGGCATTAATATTCATTAAAATTGTAAATATTTTTATAAATATTCAAATATTCTTGACTTTTTATGCATATTATTATATAATCGCTGTATATTATTCACTCAGGAGCATGTTATGACGAAAGTTTTCATTGACGGCAGCGCAGGCACGACAGGTCTTAGAATAAATGAGCGCCTCGCCGAAAGAAAAGATATTGAGCTTATAAAACTCACTGAAGAAAACAGAAAAGACACTAAGGCGCGAAAAGAAGCGATAGCGGCGGCGGATGTGGCTTTCCTCTGCCTGCCGGATGCTGCGGCAGTTGAGGCGGTCGCTCTCGCAGAAGGCACCGATACAGTAATCATCGATACCTCGACAGCTCACAGAGTCAACCCCGGCTGGGTTTACGGCTTTCCGGAGCTCACCGGTCAGAGAGAAAAGATTGCTTCAACGAAGCGCATAGCAAATCCCGGATGCCACGCGAGCGGATTCATTTCGCTTGTCGCCCCGCTGAATGAGAAAGGGATTATACCCAAAGATTTGTCTCTCACATGTTATTCGCTTACCGGCTACTCGGGCGGCGGCAAAAAGATGATTGCCGAATACGAAGGGGACGAGAGAGACATTCTTCTTGAGGCTCCGAGAATGTATGGGCTTTCTCAGCAGCATAAGCATCTGCCCGAGATGAGTGCGGTCTGCAATCTTGAGAATTCTCCCGTCTTTTGCCCGGTTGTCGCTCCGTATTACAGTGGAATGGAAGTGACGGTTCCGCTCTTTGCAAAAGATATAAACGGCACTGCGGAAGAAATCAAAGCAGTTTATAAAGAATACTACAACAGCGAGCTTGTCCGATACGGCGATGAGAATGAAAACGGCTTTCTATCGGCAGGCAGTATGAGCGGCAGAGACGATATGATAATCGGAGTGTTCGGAAACGATGAGAGAATCCTTCTCGTTTCAAGATTTGATAATCTCGGCAAAGGCGCATCGGGCGCCGCGATACAGAATATGAATATAGTCCTCGGCGTTGATGAAACGACCGGGCTCAATGTATGAGAGTATAAACGGAGGCAGATATGAAAATCATTGAAGGCGGCATCTGCGCCGCGAAGGGTTTTACCGCAGGCGGAATTCACTGCGGAATCCGCAAGAATAAAGGCAAGAGGGATTTATCCCTGATTTACAGCGCTGTCAGAGCTTCGGCGGCCGCGACATACACAACAAATCTCGTCAAGGGCGCGCCCCTGATTGTGACGAAGGAGCATATATCCGACGGCTATGCTCAGGCGGTTATCTGCAACAGCGGTAACGCAAACACCTGCAATGCAAACGGCATTGAAATCGCCGAGCAGATGAGCTCTCTGCTGTCGAATGCGCTCTGCATCGACGAAAAAGATGTGGTCGTTGCTTCGACAGGCGTCATAGGCGAGCCGCTTGATATCAAACCGATTGCAGATGGTATTCCCGCTCTGATTGATTCCCTTTCCGATAATGGAAGCGACAATGCCGCAGAGGGAATCATGACTACCGATACGGTTAAAAAGGAAGTTGCCGTTGAATTTGAACTCTGCGGCAAGACCTGCAGAATCGGCGGTATCGCAAAGGGCAGCGGAATGATTCATCCGAACATGGCAACAATGCTTGTATTCATCACCACCGACGCCGCGATTTCTCCCGAAATGCTTCAGAAAGCCCTCTCGGGCGATATAAAGAATACTTTCAATATGGTTTCTGTTGACGGCGACACCTCCACCACCGATATGGTGACCGTGCTCGCAAACGGTATGGCGGGCAATGAGATTATCATGTCCGACGGCAAAGACTACGCTGAGTTCATGAAAGCACTCAATACCGTTACCATGAATCTCTGCCGCAAAATCGCAGGCGACGGCGAAGGAGCTACCAAGCTCCTCGAATGCAAAGTCAGCGGAGCGAAGGACGAGCAGACCGCAAAGACAGTTGCCAAGAGTGTTATCTGTTCCTCT
>JAFZOE010000194.1 GCA_017552845.1 Clostridia bacterium | reverse complement strand
GTATATCGCTGAGAAGAGCGCGGATTTATTCTCGGCTCTCGGTCTTAAAATTCAAGAGCATTTTGCACTTGAGCTTGCCGGCGAGCTTAAAGATGCTGTAAGAAAGAATCTGATTGATTTTGATTCAATGACAGTCATTCCCCGATGCCAGACGGCTCAGGCAATCTGCATTTATTACGGCATATTCAATGCCGATGAAAAAGAAAAAGCCTCGAAAGTTCTCCTTGATATCATTCATGATGGCGGGGATAAAATCGATTGCGGAATGATAGGAATGCGCGTTATTTTCCATATTCTCTCGGATATCGGAGAGGGTGCGCTCGCCTATAAGATGATTACACGCACGGACTATCCCTCCTATGGCATGTTTGTTCGAAGAGGACTTACCGCCCTTCCCGAGGATTTTCAGCCGGACGAGGACCACGATTGGGCGAATTCCCTCAATCATCATTTCTTCGGAGACATCGAAAGCTGGTTTATCCAGAAAGTCGCCGGTATTGAGGTGAATCCGGGCAACACGTCCGCCGATGAATTTGTTATCCATCCCGATTTCAATGTGCCTGTGGAATTTGCCGAGGCATTCTTTGAGGCTCCCTGCGGCAGAATCGAAGTGCGCTGGGATAAAAATGAATCCGGCGCAGTGCTCAGTCTCAAAGTCCCCGCCGGTGCAAAAGGTATAATCAGGGCTCCCGCGGGATATGTATTTGAAGACGGCGGGGATACGGTGCTTGAACTTGCGCCCGGCACAATTTCCTTTATAAAAAAAGATTGACAAAATTTGTAAATAAAAGTATAATAATTAGGTAATATTAAAGACCTCTTTGTTAGAGGGGAGTAGCTTTACGTCCTTCTGTCAACAACCGCCTTATGGCTGGCAGCAGGAGCATTTTGTATGCAAGCAAGACCTTTAACATGGCTCCGGCTGTGTTAGAGGTCTTGATTAATGAAGGAGAGATGCTGATGAAGTATTATCTTGAAGAAGACAAAAAAGTTCTCGAAACGCTGAATACCACCGAGAACGGTCTGACTTCCGCCGAGGCGGAGAAGAGAATTGCCGAAAAAGGCAAGAATAAGCTCAAGGAAGCCGAAAAAGAGAGCTTGTTCAAAAAATTTTTGAATTCTCTTGCCGATCCGATGATTATCATGCTGCTTATTGCGGCTTTGATTCAGGCGTGCGTAGCGGTATTTGAAGCAGTCAAGGCAGGCAACGGCTTTAAGCTGATTGACTTTGCAGATGTTCTTGTTATCCTTGTCGTTGTCATTATCAATACGATAATGAGCCTTGTTCAGGAGAGCAAGGCGGAAGCCGCAATGGATGCCCTCAAGCAGATGACCGCCGCAACCAGCCGCGTTCTTCGCGACGGAGAGGTTGTCGTTATCAAGAGCGAAGATATCACTATCGGAGATGTTGTTATTCTTGAAGCAGGCGATGCCGTTCCCGCGGATTGCCGTATTATCGAGAGCCATTCCCTCAAGGCTGAGGAAGCCGCGCTGACCGGCGAATCTGTTCCCGTTTCAAAATTCGTTGACGTCCTTATGTGTAAAGACGGCAACAATGAGGTCCCCCTCGGCGACCGTAAAAATATGCTTTACAGCGGCTCGGTAGTCGTTTACGGCAGAGGCAAGGCCGTAGTCACCGATATCGGTATGGATACAGAGATGGGCAAAATTGCCGATGCCCTTTCACAGGCGGAGAAGGAGCAGACTCCTCTCCAGATTAAGATGGCTGAGCTTTCAAGATTCCTCACCAAGCTCGTTATCGGAATTTCTATTCTTGTATTTGTTGTCGGCCTTGTTGAAACCATTTTCACCGAAAAAGGCGGCTTCACATGGGGCCATTTCGGCAACGCCGCTCTGGCTACCTTCATTTCCGCTATCGCTCTCGCGGTTGCGGCAATTCCAGAAGGTCTGCCCGCAGTTGTTACCATTATCCTTTCAATCGGCGTTACAGCCATGAGTAAACGCCAGGCGCTTATCCGCAAGCTCACCGCTGTTGAGACACTCGGCTGCACGCAGATTATCTGTTCGGATAAGACCGGAACATTGACTCAGAACAAGATGACCGTAGTCGATCACTACGGCGATAATGAAAATCTTATTGCTACCGCAATGGCGCTCTGCTGCGATGCACAGATTGACGGCGAAGGAAAAGTTACAGGTGAGCCGACCGAGGCCGCGCTTGTCGCTTATGCGAATACTCTTTCTCTCAATAAAAACGATCTCGTCGCCGCAAATCCGCGCGTGGGCGAAGCACCGTTTGACTCGGGCAGAAAGATGATGTCCACCATTCATCAGACCGCGGAAGGTATTGTTCAATATACCAAGGGCGCCCCCGATGTAGTTCTCAATCACTGCAAGTATGCTCTGATAAACGGCGAAACGGTTCCGTTTACCGAGGCGGTTAAGCAGGATATAGTTACCAGCAACAAAGCTATGGCTGATAAAGCGCTTCGCGTTCTTGCCGTAGCTATGCGTAAATATGATTCAGTTCCCGCGTCATTTGAGCCTGCCGGCCTTGAAGAAGATCTTGTCTTCATCGGCCTTACAGGTATGATTGATCCGGTCAGACCCGAGGTCAAGGCGGCTATCGATGAGTGCCGCGAAGCCGGAATCCGCCCGGTTATGATTACGGGCGACCACAGAGATACTGCGGTTGCTATCGGCAAGGAACTCGGTATAATCACCGATCCGAGCGAAGCAATTCTCGGCGCAGATCTCGATAAATTCACCGATGAAGAGCTTGTTGAAGAAGTTACAAGATTCTCCGTCTATGCCCGCGTTCAGCCCGAACATAAGACCAGAATAGTCAAGGCATGGAAAGCCCGCGGAATGGTTACCGCCATGACCGGCGACGGCGTCAACGATGCTCCTTCAATCAAATCTGCCGATATCGGTATCGGCATGGGTATTACAGGCACCGACGTTACCAAGAGCGTTTCCGATATGGTGCTCGCGGATGATAACTTTGCAACGATTGTCAACGCTGTCGAAGAGGGCAGAAAGATTTACGACAATGTCTGCAAGGTTCTCCAGTTCCAGCTTTCAACCAATATGAGCGAAGTGCTCATAATGTTCTTCTCAACCATATTCAATTTCACGATTCTCGGCCCGATTCATCTTCTCTGGGTCAATATGGTTACCGACTCGCTCCCGGGCCTCGCCCTCGGTATGGAAAAGGCCGAAGGCAACCTGATGCGCCGTAAACCGCGCGCTACAACCGACGGCATTTTCTCGGGCGGCGCAGGCTTCGATATGGTCTGGCAGGGCATCTATCTTGCCGCAATCGAGATTGCTGCTTATGTAATCGGTTTCTTCTACGCAAATCCAGGCGCAAAGCTCAGCGCAATCTGGGGCGCTACCGATGCTAATAACAATATGTGCCTCAATGCGGTTGCTATGGCATTCCTCGCTGTCAACTTCGGCGAGCTGTTCTGCGCAGTCAATATGCGCTCACGTCAGGGTTCGCTCTTCTCAAAGAGCATGTTCAGAAACTTCAACTGGTGGCTGGTCGGCGCGTTTATTGTCACTGCCGCGATGACTCTGCTTCCGATTTATGTTCCGTTCCTGCGCGACATCTTCTTCCCGCTTGCGGATGCAAAAGAGCACTTTACTCTTGAACTCAACGAGCTTCTTATCTCGCTCCTGCTCGCGGCAAGCACAGTTCCCGTATTCGAACTCGGCAAGGCCCTCAGAAGAGCCTCCGAACGCAGAAAGGGAAATATAGTATAATAAATTAAAGCCGGACCTCGTTTGAGGTCCGGCAGTTTTTTTATCCGGTTATAATTGAAAACAGAAGCGCGATTATTACTCCCGCCGCGGGGAAATATATTGCCGAAACGGAAATGGCGATCAGAAATCCGATAATTGCTAGAGGCTTCTTAAAAGCCGTTTTTATTGCCTGTTTATCAAGATTCTGCCAGCCGGCAACTATAAGAATCACGGCCGCCGATGAGACGGGGAGTCTCGCGAATATCAGGGTCGGAACGGATACAGCGGCAATCATAACCGCGGCAATTGCTCCCGAAACGAACCCCTGCGAATCTGTATTACCCGTAGCAGCTGCAGGAAAGCCGAATACCGACGAAACTGCATTTGAAGCCGATGCAGATATTATTGCTTTTCCCGTGCTTTCCGATTTTGCCAATACATAAGCGAAAATTATTCCTGCCGCGATACCCGAGAGAGCGATTACAATAATAGCTTTTGCATTAAGTGATGTAATCACCGATAAATCAAAGCTGAATTTCAGCTCAGGCTTTCCGAGCTCCGGAAACGGATGTATCGATTTGTTACTCACGAGCAGCAGATTCAGTATGTATGTGATAACAAGCGCATAAAACGGGGCGGCAACAATCTTAGTTCCCTTTTTGAATTTGCGCGGGAAAGTAATCATCACTACCATTACTATCGTGCCGTAGAGAATCCCTCTCCAGTTGGGATGAAATCCGAGCGAGCGGTAGCTTTTAAGCATTTCTATTATCGTGTTTCCCTCTGCTCCGATGCCGAAGTAAGAATTAGTCACAAATACGGTCACAAACAGCGCGGTCATGAGCGAGAGCGAGCCGATTGAAAAGCTTTCCGCCAGTTTCTTTTTCAAGGGCCTGACTGCGAGGATAATCAGGCATACGGCGACGCCTGCTATTCCGCAGAGCGGCAAGGCTTCCTTACCGATAACCGAATTTGCATAGAGAAAAACAAGAAACAGGAGCAGCGTCGGGCTTAAATCCGTTTCAGGTGAAATATGCAGTAAAACAGCTCCGATAAGCGCGACTATCAGGCCGTAAAAAGACGGCAGTCCTCCGCAGACAGCAAGGCTTATGCACAGCGGCAGCATCAGGCTTGCCTTATATATTGAATTTTTAATCATTTCTTTTTTATCTGTCATTTTACACCTCTGTTACGAATATGTATTTTACAATAAATGATTTCATTTAACAAGATATTTTCAAAAAATTATGGTATTGAATGAAAAAATATGATAGAATAATCGGGAAATTTCATTTACGGAGTCTGTATGAACAGTAGTAAAGCCAAAAAAATTGCGACCTGGATTATTGTCCCGCTGATGGCATCGGTATTTATTCTCGATATAGTCACGGTGGTTGCAGGCAATATCCTCGCGAAGAAATATATGCCGTCGCCCGAGAGCGAAGCTCCCCGGTATTCCGATGACAGAATTCATTTTCTGAATACCGCAAATTCTGACTGCATTCTGCTCGAGAGCAACGGTCATTTCGCCCTTGTCGATTCGGGCGAGGGAAACAGCAACCCGCGCAGAAAGACTGCTTATCAGGGCTATGAGGAGCGCGTGCTCGCTTATCTCAAAACCGCCGCCGTTTCATCAGACGGTAAAGTCCACCTCGATTTCATCCTCGGCACCCATTATCATTATGACCACGTCGGCTGCTTTGATAAAATAATAAAAGATGAAGATATAATCATTGATAAGGCTTATTTCAAAAAGCATAATCCCGAAATCGATCACGATTATGAAATAGAAAAATGGCGCCTCGGGGATATTTACGATACGATAATTAAGGACCTCAAAGCCAGAAATATCCCGCTCGAGCAGAATATTCCCGAAAAAATCAGATTTGGCGATTTTGACCTTACTCTTTACAATACCGGCTATTTTGATGATCTCAGGGATAAGGGTGAAAACGCCGCGAGTATCGGAATAAAGGTTGTCAAAGGCGAAAAGAGCGCGTTCCTTGCGGCCGATATTACCAAAACCAGTGGCCTTGAGGAAAAACTAGGTGATAAAATCGGGCATTGTGATCTTCTTAAAGCAGGTCATCACGGTTATTACGGCTCGTCATCAATGAGCTTTCTGAAGTATATAAAGCCCGAAGTTGCTATCATTCCCAATATGCAGGGCAAAGTCTATCCCAATGTTAAATGGAATCTGACGATGTATGCCCGCTCGCCGCTTTACGGCACCTATGATTATAACGGAATTATTGCCTCATTCACAGATGACGGCAGAATTATATTAACAAATGATATACACCGGGAGGAAGTATGAGCAAGCAGACAAGAAAGCCCGAGCAGGGCGATATCACGGCAAAAATCAGAACAACAATGGGGGATATAGATATCCTTCTTTTCCCCGAAGCGGCTCCGAAAACGGTTGAGAATTTCACGGGCCTTGCAAAGAAGAATTACTATGACGGCATTATCTTTCACAGAGTTATACCCGATTTTATGATTCAGGGCGGCGATCCGACCGGCACCGGCTCAGGCGGAGAAAGCCTCTGGGGAATGCCTTTCAAGGATGAATTCCATCCCGATTATCATAATATCTGCGGAGCGCTCTGCATGGCAAACGCCGGCCCCGGCACAAACGGCTCGCAGTTCTTTATCGTTCAGCTTCACGAATGCGATCCCGGCTTTCTTTCTCAGATGAGTCAGTATCCTGATTCCTATCCGCCCGAGTGCGTTGCCGATTATGAAGCCCTTGGCGGCACTCCCTGGCTTGATTATCATCATACGGTATTCGGTCAGGTCTTTGCCGGAATGGATGTGGTTGATGCTATTGCAATGGTTGAGCGCGACGGCCGCGACAAGCCCGTCGTAGATGTCAAAATTCTCGGCATTGATATTTGTGAAGTATAAACTTAAATATAATATATAGTTGACTTTTATTTATCTTTGTGATAAAATCCGTGAGTAAAGACGATGACGGGGAGAGCGGCGGAATCCGTTTTTCAGAGAGCCGGCGGCTGGTGCGAGCCGGTAAAGCGAATCGCTTGCTGTAGCCCCCGAGTCGGGAAGAAGAAAGCTTTTTTAGTGATTAGACCTTCCCCGTTTACAGCGTTAATGTATCGAGAGGCACGCTGAGCGTGCAAATTGAGTGGCACCGCGGGAATTCATCTCGTCTCAAGTTTTCTTGAGGCGGGATTTTTGATTTGAATAGCGCACTGCCCGCTCAGATTTTTTAATCGGAATCTATATCCGGAAGGAATGATTATATGGCAAAGGAACTTGCAAAACAGTATGATCCCAAAAATGTTGAGGATCGCATTTATGATTTTTGGCTCAATGGTAAGTATTTTCACGCTAAGGTTGAAAATGACAAGAAGCCCTACAGCATAGTCATACCCCCGCCGAATATAACGGGTCAGCTTCATATGGGTCACGCGCTCGACAACACTCTGCAGGATATTCTCATCAGATGGAGAAGAATGCAGGGCTATGATACATTGTGGCTTCCCGGCACCGACCATGCTTCAATTGCCACCGAGGCAAAAATCGTTGAGGCGATGAAGCAGGAAGGCATCACCAAAGAGGATATCGGCAGAGAGGGCTTCCTCAAGAGAGCCTGGGAATGGAAAGAGACCTACGGCGGAAGAATCATTCAGCAGCTTAAGAAAATGGGTTCCTCCTGTGACTGGGACAGAGAGCGTTTTACTCTCGATGAGGGCTGCAGCAAAGCAGTCCGCGAGGTTTTCTGCAATCTTTATGAAAAGGGCCTCATCTACAGAGGCGAAAGAATAATCAACTGGTGTCCGCATTGCCTGACCTCAATTTCCGATGCAGAGGTTGAGTATGAGGATCAGCCCGGCCATTTCTGGCATCTGCGCTATCCCTTCAAGGACGGCAGCGGATATCTTGAGCTCGCGACCACCAGACCCGAAACTCTTCTCGGCGATACAGCCGTCGCAGTTAACCCCAATGATGAAAGATACAAGGATGTT
>JAFZOE010000193.1 GCA_017552845.1 Clostridia bacterium | reverse complement strand
GGAATCTCCATACATTCCCCAACTGTCATATTGCTTGTCCACCAGGATGCGGGAATTCTGCCGAGAGTGTGGAAAGGCGCATCTCTCCAGTCGCCATCGGGAAGACTCTCGCAAAAAGACGCATAATACTTTCTTATCGGATGCTCCGGGCTGTCTGCGCGAAGTTCAAGCTCGCGGTAGGTGTATTCCGTAGTGACATCAATACCGAGAGACTGAATATAATCAAGCATTTTGTTGCGTGCGTCAATTTCTTCTTCAACGGAGGTATAGGGATTCATATTCTGCGCGATGCAGAAATTATCAAGATGAAGCGTGCCCGATTCTCTCACAGGCGTAACCTCGCAGAAGCGGTCAAAGAGTTTTTTGAAGATACCGCTTTCCCAGAACTGTTTATAAGATGTCTTGTATCCCTCTCGGCCGTTGAATATCTCAATATGGATCGGCTTCCCATCTTTGTCATTGACCACGGCGTTTACAGCGGCCAACTCTGGAAAGCAGGGCGTGGCAGTATAGGCATCCGCGACATTGCCGTGAAAGCTGACAACTGTATTGTATTTCTTCGCCTCTTCAAACAGCCACCGGAGGCTGTCCCTTGCCGTGGCGTCTTCTTCCCTTTTCAGCGCTTCGTTTACGATTTCCATTTCGGGATAACAATCATCGTGGCCGAGGCCCTGCCATCCGACAAGATAGACAATCTTCTGTATTCCCTGAGTAAGATTGTCAATTACTTTTATGATTCCGAGCGCCTGCTCAAAAGTAATATATACCTTTGAACAATTATTCGGGAAATCAGGCTCCGCAAGATACATCTTCATCCAAAGAGTCTGAGAATAATCATAGTTATTCTTTCTTTGTAATTCCACAATAATCTCCTCCTAATCCTCGTTCGTTAACCAATCTTTTCAAATAAATTATAGTATAACGCAAAAGGCTTTTCAATAAAAAAATGGTAATACATCACGATGCATTGCAAAAGTTAAGATATTGTAATCGCATCGGATGAGTGATATAATAATTCAGGGATAATCACTGTTAATCCGATAAAGACACGGAGGGAAAGAGATGTTTATTACAGTCAACGGAATCAGACTTTATTATGAAAAAAGCGGTGAAGGAAGACCACTCATTATGGTCCACTGCAACAGCATGGACCATAAAATTTTTAACCGCTCGGTGAAATTGCTGCAGAGCAGGTTCACGGTTTACTGCCCCGATTCGCGTGATCACGGCAAAAGCGAAAAAGTCAAAACCTTGCACTATGAAGATATGGCTGAGGACATGTATCAGTTCATAAAAGATCTGGGACTTGAAAAGCCCGTATTTTACGGATTCTCCGACGGCGGAATAATCGGGCTCATCCTCGCCTCGCGTTATCCCGATCTGCTCTCGGCACTGATTGTCAGCGGAGCGAGCCTGAGACCTGACAGCACCAAGGATCTTCCAATGCGCTTTTTCAAACTCTGGAGCCATGTTGACAGAAGCGACAAGATGCGTATAATGATGCGCGAGCCGGATATAACAGATGAAATGCTCGGCGCAATCCGTGTTCCAACCTTCGTTACTGCCGGTGAGAAGGATGTTATAAAAGAATCCCACACCCGGCATATTGCCGAAACAATACCCGGCGCGCAGCTGAAATTGTTTCCGAAAGCCGGTCACACCGGATATATTATGAGAAGCACTAAAATAGCTGAATACATAATGTCGGTTGTTGCATAAGAATAAGACATTAATTTGAAAACAGAGCCGCTGCTCAGCAACGGCTCTGTTCATTTTATTTATCGGTTTGATCTCTTTTCCGAGATATATTTTGCCACAAGCGGGCAGAAGTCTGTCTGGATTATATCGAAGCCTTTATCTATAAGC
>JAFZOE010000192.1 GCA_017552845.1 Clostridia bacterium | reverse complement strand
TTGAATCTCATAACGGCGTTGACTGGGTCCGAGTAGGCGGCGTTATCCTTAAGCCGAATCAGATAGGTCAGGGCGGTTCAACTATTACTCAGCAGCTTATTAAGAATATTACCAATAATAAAGAAGTAACCGTTGTCCGTAAATTCAGAGAGATTCTGACCGCACTCAATCTTGAAAAGCATTACAGCAAAGATACAATAATTGAAGCATATATGAATACCGTTTATCTCGGCAACGGCTGCTACGGCGTTAAAACCGCCAGCGAGAAGTATTTCGGCAAGGATGTAAAAGACCTTAATGCAGCCGAATGTGCTACTCTCGCTTCAATTACTCAGTTCCCTACTAAATTTAATCCTCTGCTTCATCCCGATAATAATAAAGACAGGCAGGAATACTGTCTTAAAAAGATGCTCGAAAACGGAGCAATCAATCAGCAGCAGTATGACGAAGCATTAAATTATCATCTTATCTTCACTAACAGCGATGATTATGTCCCCGATGAATCCAATGAAGAAATCAAAAAGACCATGGAGGAAGAAAAGAAGATCAACAGCTTCTATGTTGATGCAATTATTGATTCCTTCATAAGTCAAATGATGGATGAATACGGATATACCAAACAGCAGGCAACAAGCCGCCTGTATTACGGCGGATATAAAATCTACGCCGCTGTAGATCTTGAGATTCAGGAAATGCTTGAGGACATTTATGTCAACAGAACCAATTTCCCGACCATTACAAAGGCTGATGGAACCAGGGTTCAGTCCTCAATGACAATTATGGATTATAAGGGTAGGGTAGTGGCAATCGTCGGTCAGGCCGGAGCCAAGACTCAGAACAGAACGCTCAATAGAGCCATGGGCTCCTGGAGACCGCCCGGATCGACAATCAAGCCTATAGCTACTTATGCCCCCGGTATAGATCTCGGAGAAATCAATTATTCATCGAGAGAAAAAGATTATGCCATCTGGGTAAATGGTTCACTCTGGCCGCATAACGTCGACAAATCACTAGGCTCCGGCGGAAACGTATTTATGAAATACGCTATTCAAAAATCTCTGAATACCGTTCCCGTCAGACTTATCAAAGAAAAAATCGGTATTGACCGCTCCTTTGAGTATCTGAGAGATCATTTCCATTTATCCAAGCTCGATGAAGTGAACGACCGCAACCTTTCGCCCCTGGCAATGGGTTCGCTCACTTACGGAACCAATACCCTTGAAATGGCTTCCGCTTATGCTACATTCGGCAACGGCGGGCTCTATTACAAACCATATTTCTATTATAAGGTTACCAACGCTCAGGGAACTCAGATTATTTTTGATAATACAAATCCCAACGGCGAGCAGGTTATTAAACCTTCTACCGCAACAGCGGTCAATAAACTGCTTCAGACTGTTGATACCAGCTATTACGGCCTTGCTCGCAATGTCCGTAAATTCCAGATTATGGCTAAAACCGGAACTACTCCCGAGGACTGTGACCGTTGGTTCTGCGCGGGAACTCCATATTATGTTGCTTCCGTTTGGCTCGGCTATGATATCAAGGCTCCGCTTCGCCAGGATGTCAACCCCTGCGGTAAGATATGGTTTACTGTCATGGATAAGATTCATGTCGGACTTGAGGATAAAGAATTTGAGGTAAGTGAATCAGCAGTTGAAAAGAAATACTGCGCCGTTACAGGAAAATTAGCAGGACCGGGCTGTTATCTTACCGATGTCGGCTGGTATGACGAGGATTCTTTGCCTGAAACCTGCTATTATTGCTCAGGCTCCGGAAGAAGAAGTTCAAGCACCACATCGAGTTCCGGAGAAAACAGAGTTACAGTTCCCAATCGGGATACAATCAGCAATATTATTAATCAGATTACAGGATAATTCTTTGGGAGCTTTGGGGTGTAATGCTCCGGAGCTCCCTAAAATATTATTTAGGAGTTATAATGGTTATATTAGCCGTCGATTACGGTGATGTAAGAACGGGTCTTGCGGTTTGCGATAAATCCGAGACTCTTGCTTCACCGCTCTGCACAATCAAAGAATATAATGAAGATAAGCTGATTGACGCTGTTATTGAAAAAGCAGCGGAAACCGGCGCGGAGCTTTTTATAATCGGGCTTCCTAAGAACATGGATTCTTCTCTCGGAGAAAGAGCTCAAAAATGCAAGTCTTTTGCCGAAAAATTAACCGATAAATCCGGAATTCCACATTTTATGAGAGATGAAAGGCTGACAACCGTCAGCGCTCACCTTGCATTGAATCAGACCGATACTCGCGGCAAAAAGAGAAAAAATGCCGTCGATCAGGTGTCTGCGGTTATAATTCTGCAGGATTATCTTGATTATAAGAAAAATAAAGAAAACAGCGGAGATTAATTATGGCTTCAAAGAATAAAAGCGTTTATATTTGCAGCGAATGCGGTTATGAGAGCCCTAAATGGCTCGGCTGCTGCCCCTCATGCGGCGAATGGAATACAATGAATGAAGAAATTGTCGCTACCGATGCTTCAAAAACCAAAAACACTGTATCATCTGGTTCCGCTAAGGCTGAAAAAATAAGCGAAATATCTGCCGCGGACGAAATCAGATTCGGCACCGGTCTGGCGGAACTCGACCGTGTGCTCGGCGGGGGAGTAGTCAACGGTTCTCTCATCCTGCTCAGCGGTGATCCCGGTATCGGTAAGTCAACTATTCTGCTCCAGATATGCGAATATATTGGCAAAACAAATACTGTATTATATGTAAGCGGTGAGGAATCAGCAAGGCAGATAAAGCTGCGCGCAAACCGTCTCGGTGTATCTACCGATAATCTGCTGATAATGTGCAACACCGATGCCGAAAGCATAATTGAATATATCAGGACCGAAAAACCCGGATTTGTTATAATCGATTCTATTCAGACTATGAGTATCGAAGAGCTTTCCTCGTCACCTGGCAGTGTTACGCAGGTGCGCGAGAGCACAAATCTCTTTATGCGCTGTGCAAAGCAGTATTCAATACCCACTGTAATAGTCGGTCATGTCAATAAAGACGGCAATATTGCAGGCCCAAAAGTTCTCGAGCATATCGTTGACTGCGTTCTATATTTCGAAGGCGAAAGACATCTGTCATACAGAATTCTCCGAGCTGTTAAAAACAGATACGGCTCCACAAACGAAATAGGCGTATTCGAAATGACTGACTGCGGTCTTAAAGAGGTCCCGAATCCATCGATGATGCTGATATCCGGCAAGCCGAAGAATACTTCCGGAACTTGTATTGCCTGTGTCATGGAAGGATCAAGGCCTATTCTTGCCGAGGTTCAGGGATTAGTTGTTACCTCTAACTACGGTAACGGCAGACGTATGAGCACCGGATTTGATTATAACAGACTTTCTATGCTTCTTGCCGTTCTTGAAAAACGCTCCGGGTATTTCTTCTCAAATGCCGATGCCTATGTAAACGTAGTCGGCGGCCTGAAGCTTGACGAACCGGCAACCGATTTATCAGTCGCTCTTGCGCTTATATCTTCTCTTAAAGATGAGCCTATCAGAGAAGACACGCTTGCTGTCGGTGAAATTGGTCTGGGCGGAGAACTCAGAACTGTATCTTTCTGCGAACAGCGCATTAAAGAAGCTGACAGACTAGGATTCAAGCGGATTATAGTCCCTAAACATAATCTCAAAACACTTTCGGAAACAATTAAAGGCGAAATTGAGATTATCGGATGCACTAATGTGAATGAGGCCTATAATGCATCAGTCTGAAAGAATAATATCAAACCCGAATCTTCCTGAAAACGCTGTTACATGTGTTGCTATCGGCAGTAAATATAATAAAACTGCGAATTCGCTTATCAACCGCAACATAAGAATAATTGGGCTCGAGTGTAATTTGTTGCCGGATTATTTGTCGGGACATGCGGATATGCAGTTATTCCATTTCGGAAATAATATAATTTTCAATAATGAAAAATCGGCAGGGGATTCGTTTTTGGATTTTAAGGTTGAAAATATACCCGAAGTCTTAAAATCTGAAT
>JAFZOE010000191.1 GCA_017552845.1 Clostridia bacterium | reverse complement strand
TACTGGGGGATGGTGATGGAGTCGTTCGCGGCCGCCGAGGAAGTAATCCTTCTCGTTGCCGTTTTTGGTCTTGATGAAGAAGACGATGCCGATGCCGAGTATCAGAAGGAAATACATGACAAAGGCAAGAATCTGTGCATTGAACATAATGTTTTCTCCTTATATTTATAAAATACCCGCAGAGTATAGCATATTTTTAACAAGAATGAAACACAGAACGCAGTATAGAACAGAGTTCACATATTATCTGATAATAAAGCGTAAAAGTATTGATATATAAGGAATTAACTGAGAATAATAAACAAGAATGAAAAAGTTATACAAAAGAATACAGAAAAATTTTTATGCGGGGGTATAAGCGAAATGTTTTTTTATTTGCTCCGCATAGGCTTGCAATGATATGGAGTTGCTGTCTCCGACCGAGAAAACGGTATCTGCGAAACAGGTAAAGATGGTGGAATATGTAATCATCCTTGTCATTCTGAGGTAGACACCAAAAAATCGCAAATACAGAGAACTTTTGTTTGTGCGCTGATAACACGCCTTTATTGAGGATCTTCGCTGTACTCAGAATGACAGCTTTGGTTTTGGTTGTTTTATTATCTCTCAGCCTGATTTATTGTGATTTTTGAGATGTTCGGGCTTGTTGTGACTATGCCGTTGAAGGAATTGAAGTGGTCGTTTGAGAGGACGATTTCGTTCCTGCCTGCGTTCAGATGAATATAGGCGGTCGCAGTCGAGAAATTGTAATCGCTGAGCGTATTGACGCACCACAGCTCATATTTTTCACCGCCCGCGGTTATAGTTACATATTCCTCAATCAGGTCGACATTATAGGCGTGGAGCCCGTTTTCCTCGTTATTTGAGTATTCAAGCGTGATTGCGTAGTCGCCGTCGCGCGGGGCGTTGAATTCAATCGCCACGCTGCCGCCGTCGGAATTTATGCCGGTGAGGCATTCCCTGCCGCCGGCATTTTTGATTTCAGCGGTTCCGGAGAGCGCAAGAACGCTTAAATCCGCAGTGAATTCGTCTTCATACCCGCAGGGCGTAACTTCAATATTTTCAATGCCTTCGGCCTTCACGTAATTGAATCCCTTTTTGAGATATTTTTCGGCGTTTCCGGCTTTATAAAAACCGTTTTCGGGGGCGATAATCAGATATTCGCCGTAATCTTTTTCGTATCTGCAATAAATTGATTTATTATCGCTGTGAGGAGTCACAAGCAGGGAATCGACGACGAAGGTGCCGTCGGAATGCATGAGCTTTATATTATGCGTGCCTGCGCTCAGGTCCGCCGTGAATGTGTATTTATCGGAATATTCGCTCTTTACGGTATTCGGCAGGGAGATTCCGCTCTCCGCTCCGTCAAATATCATCTTTGCCCTGCCATCGCATCTTGAGGCGGTGGACGGCCCGTCGTTTGCCTTGCCGTAAACTATTGATATATCGTATTTTCCGGCCTTGTCCGCAGTAAAATCAAGCGAGATGCCGTCGCCCTCATTCTCGAAGCCGCCGCACATACCCTGAATTCCGCCGGTTGTCCCGTAGGCGCTGTCATAGGTGTAGGCATTTCCGAGCAGAGTGCCGCTCTCGAATTCAAATCTCTTAGGCAGAGCGGATGCTTCAAGCAGCTTTTCTCCGCCGTAGGGTTCAACGGTAATATGATAGACCGCGTTTACATCGGGATTGTCAATTTTGATTTTCATATTCGCCGAAGCGGTTTCAACCTTATCGGATATGACTGCCGGCGCGAAGACCTCGCCGCTGAGGCCTTCAAACGCGACCGCCTCAACTGTTACGCGGACCTTTTTGCCCGCGCCGAATATTTTGTTTGCT
Source organism: Clostridia bacterium (assembly GCA_017552845.1). GTDB lineage: Bacteria > Bacillota > Clostridia > Oscillospirales > Acutalibacteraceae > CAG-177. The sequence continues at coordinate 2,283 of JAFZOE010000191.1, read as the reverse complement.
CCCCTGATCGCGGCCTGATAAGGATAATCGACTCCGCCGACAATCAGGTCAACGCGTTTATTCTCAATGTCGCAGGCGCCGATGCCGTCGAGCTTCGATTTATGGAAACCGTCCCTGAAATACTTGACCGCATTCTCAAAATCGGAATGCTTCAGGTCGAGAATTTCGCAGGGGATATGTTTGCCGCGCATATCGCAATACCATTTATAGAGCCACCAGCAGGAATTCGGGCTGTTGCCTTTCGTGACCGTGTCGCAGAGGTTGTCGGAGAGGCGCCAGTAGGCGATATTGCCGTAAACTCCGCTGTCTTCCATCGCGGAAATATAGTGAAGCATCGGCGCGGGAACGCCGCATTCCTCCATCGTTCCGTATTCGGTGATTATAATTGGAATCTCATTTATGCCGAGCTCTTTTTCAAAGCTCCTGTATTCCTTCACGTGATCTCTGAGCCACATCGAGGATTCGCCGCCGAGCTCGTGATAAATCATGATATCGGGCAGGCAGGCGTTCTCTTTGCAGAATTTCAGGAAATCGCCGATTTTTTCGATATTGTAGTCGCAGTAGCCCGGGCCGCCGATTTTGCAGCCGGGGTGAATCGCCTTGATTTCATCGTATGCGAGCTTCCAGGCGCGGTAGAATTCCGCCTTTGCCTTTTCGTCGAAAGCGAGCCACCCGCCCTCCTGGGGAGTGCCGAACCAGACGGTATTGTCGCATTCGTTATAGGGGCAGTAAACGAGGCGGTCCGCATAATCTTTCCGGGAAAGGATTCTGACCTTCTCCAGCGCCTGCGGGAGAAAATCATTCTCGACGAATTCGCGGCAGTCATAAGTGCCCGCTTTGCGCATTTCCTCGATTACATCCCAGTCATAATACCAGGTCGGGTAGCAGTCCTGCAGATAGACGGTTATATAATCGCAGGTGCCGAGATTCGGGCTCACATCGTCCACGTCGCCTATCGGATGCTGAAGGCCGCCGATGACCTTCTGCGAAACGCTCGAAATATTGATTGTTTTCACCGCCTCTGGCGAAGGGACGCCCTCCTGCGCGAGACCGTAGAGAAATCCGCAGGCGCGCGAAGAAATATCCTGCTCCGAGCCTATATCGCTCAGGTCGAATTCGACCGTCGGATAAAAGAAATATGGCAGGCCGTGAAGCGCGAGGCCGAGGACAAAAAAGAATGAAAGAATAAGTTTAATAATCTGCATATTATCACCGCTTAAATTATACATTTTGCGCAGGGAATATGTCAATAAAATTATTGACGGCGCTCACAGGTGAGTTTATAATAGACTGCGGGAGGCGAAGAAAATGAATGAATCAATAAAAACCGTATTTACGAGAATAATATCTTTCTTTACCGCGGCGGCGCTGCTTATCGGCAACGTGATGCTGTTCTATTATCCGCATTATCAGGAAAACAAGGCGGAATATGAAATCTCCGTCCCCGCAGGGGAAGATACTCTCAGGGTTATGAGCTGCAACGTCAGATGCATAAATCCGCTCGATATGGGGAAAAAGACCTGGTTTTACAGAGCGGATCTCGTTATTAAAAATATAGTGAATACCGCGCCCGGAATCATCGGCTTCCAGGAGGTCACAAAATGGCAGTATGCCTATCTCACCGACTGCCTGCCGCAGTATGACTCGGTCATCACCTACCGCGATACGGCCTTCAATTCAGAGGGCTGCCCGGTATTTTATAATACGGATCTCTATACTCTCATAGACCAGGGCACCTTCTGGCTCTCGGAGACACCCGATGTGATGAGCAAGGACTGGGGCGCCGCCAATTACAGAGTCTGCGGTTATTCCGTGCTTGAAATAAAGGAGACGGGCACAAAATTCGTTATCTTCAACACCCACCTCGACCATATCAGCGAGGAGGCGAGGATAAACGGAATAAAACTCGTGCTCGAAAAGACGAAGGAATTCGGCTCTTACCCCGCAGTGCTTATGGGCGACTTCAATGCCGGCGTCGGCAGCCCGACCTATAACGCCGCTGTCGAAATCTTTGACGACGCCGCGCTGATGACCGATAACTCGATGCCCGATTCCTGCACCTATCAGAACTACGGCCTGCAGCTTGATAACGGCAGAATAGACTACTTCATGATTTCAAAGGATACCTTCAATGTCAGGGAATACAAGGTCATAACCGACACATATGACGGCGTTTATCCGAGCGACCATTTCCCGATTTTCACAGAACTTGAATTCAAATAATATGCTTACGCAAAAAGCGGCACGGAATAACCGTGCCGCTCTTGTTTTTTTCAGTTTATC
>JAFZOE010000190.1 GCA_017552845.1 Clostridia bacterium | reverse complement strand
TCAGGGCAATCCTGAGCTTGAAGCCGCAAAGAATTCTGGCATTCCCCTGTTTGAACGAAATGATATACTCGGAGCTATAACGAGAATTTATTCCGATTGCATTGGAATCAGCGGAACTCACGGAAAAACAACAACAAGCGCTTTGCTGACTCAGATTCTAATTGAATGCGGTAAAAATCCTTCGGCGGTTATAGGCGGTAAGCTTCCGCTGACCGGAACGAGCGGAATAGTCGGCAGCAGCGAACACATGGTGTGCGAATGCTGTGAATACTGTGACCATTTTCTTAAACTTACGCCCGATGTAGCCGTTATTCTGAATGTGGATGAAGACCACCTCGAATATTTTAAAAATCTGGATAACATCAAAAAGTCATTTGAACAGTTTGCAGGATATGCTACTAAAGCCATCGTTTACAACGGCGATGACGAAAACACCGTAAGCGTAATAGAAAATGTCAAAACCGTCAGCGACAAGCCTATGATATCATTCGGCCTGCGCGATATCAATGATTATTATGCGGATAATATTGAAATGGTCAATGAATACGCGCGGTTTGATGTTATTCATAATGGCAAAAACCTCGGCAGAGTCAGTCTTTCAATTCCGGGCAGGCACAATATTTTAAACGCTCTTGCTGCTTTCGCCTGTGCGGAGCACACCGGAGCATCAGCAGATGACATTATTACTGCAATCAGTCATTTTGGCGGAGCCGGAAGAAGATTTGAAAAGCTCGCCGAAATCAACGGGATTACAATAGCCGATGACTACGCTCACCATCCGAAAGAGCTCGAGGTTACTCTCAACGCCGCGATGAATATGGGATACAATAAGGTTTACGCGGTGTTTCAGCCGTTCACATATTCCAGAACAGCGATGCTGTTTGATGATTTCGTCAGAGTCCTTCAGATTCCGGATCAATGTATCATGACCGAAATCATGGGTTCAAGAGAAGTAAATACTTACGATATCTATACTTCTCAGCTCGCAGAAAAGATTCCGGGTTCCGTATGGTTCAATACATTTGAAGAGGTTGCGCAATACGCTGTCGAGAAGGCTGAACCGGGTGATTTGATTATCACTCTCGGCTGCGGAGATATATATAAAGCGGCAAAAATCATGATTAAATTACTTAAGGAGAGAGACGGCAAATGATTTATTCTATCAATCGCGAAAACTTCAATGATTTCTCGGTCTATGAAATCAACAAGCTTCCCGGCAGAGCATATACCATTCCTTATTCAGCTAAAGAAAAACTAGCGGCAACCCCTTTCAAAAAGGAACAGGCAAATTCCGACCTGGTCAGAGTTCTTTCCGGCAAATGGGATTTCAAATACTATGAGAGCAACAAACATCTGCCCGCAAAGATTGATACTGATAAGATAAAATTTGATGAGATTACAGTTCCCTGCACCTGGCAGAGAACCGGTTATGACTCCCCCGCCTATCTCAACTGCTGGTATCCGTTTGATAACGATCCGCCCTATGTTCCGAACGAGCAACCAGTTGGTATATACAGAAAATTCATCGATATAATAAACAAGAAGAAAACTTATATCATTTCATTTCTCGGCGTAGTTCCGTGTATTGACTTGTATGTTAACGGAAAATTTGTCGGTTACAGCGAGGGTTCTCATAATACCGCTGAATTCAATATAACCAAATACCTCAAAGAAGGCAAAAATGAATTATTCGCCGTCATCCATAAATGGAGCAACGGCACCTTCCTTGAGTGCCAGGATATGTTCAGGGAAACAGGCATCTTCAGAGATGTTCTTCTCTATGAATTCCCTGAGGCGTATATCAATGATATATATTACAAGCCCAAAGAAAACAAGACCGGCTGGTCGCTCGGCGTGAATTATGAAATACTCGGCAAACTTACGGGAGCGGAAGTTTCGGTTGAATTATATGACGGTAAAAATCTGATTGCATCCGGTAACGCTTCGGCTGACAAGAAAAAGATTTCTCTTAACAGACTTAATATTACTCCATGGAACGCTGAAATTCCTACTCTTTATACTGCTTATTTCACCCTGTCCGTCAAAGGAAAGGGAATAATGACAGTCAGAAACTATGTCGGCTTCAAAACTGTCAGAATTGAAAAGGATTTATTCTATTTCAATGATAAGCTAATTAAGATAAAGGGCGTAAACCATCATGATTCTCATTATAAAAAAGGATATGCGATGGGGCTTGACGATTATGAGAAGGATATCAAGATTATGAAATCTCTCAACGTCAATGCCGTCAGAACCTCTCATTATCCTCCCGATCCTAGATTCCTCGTGCTGTGCGATATTTACGGCCTTTACGTTATTGATGAAGCGGATATAGAGACACACGGTTGCGGATGCCCGCCGCATAACGATTTCCACCTCATAAGCAAAAATATCGCCTGGGCGCCGAGATATCTCGACAGAGTAAAGAGAATGTATCTCAGGGACAGAAGCAGAGCCGGAATAATTATGTGGTCGCTCGGAAATGAGGCAGGCGGTCAAGCCTGTCAGGATGTCTGCTACAAATTCCTTCATAAAGAGAATCCAGAGATTCCGGTTCATTACGAAAGCGTAATCCACTGCGAGAGACACTCCTATGATGTTGTCTCAGAAATGTATACAAATCATAAGAACGTCGAGAAATGCGGAAGGCATACTAGAGGTCCGAAATATACTCCGAAACCTTTCTTCCTTTGCGAATATGCTCACGCTATGGGCGAAGGCCCCGGCGGACTTGAAGAATACTGGAAAATATTCTACAAGTATAAAAACGTCATGGGAGGATGCATTTGGGAATGGTGCGATCACTCGGTCTATCATGCCCGAGGAAAGTATAAATTTACTTACGGCGGAGACCACGGCGAATGGAGGCACGACGGTTGCTTCTGCGTAGACGGCCTTGTATATCCCGACAGACGCCTTCATACCGGCGCCAAGGAAATGAAAAATATTTACAGGCCCGTCAGAGCGGAATATAAAGACGGAAAACTTTTATTTATAAATACCAACAGATTCCGCAACGCCTCATATATCACTGCTGTATGGGAGTGCGTCAAGGATGGAAATATTCTGCTCGCTGCAGATGAAATCAAGCTTGACATTGAACCGGAAGCAAAACAGGCTTATCCTGTAAACCTAAAGCTTCCGCGTGAAAAATGCGATATTCATATCAATATTTATTATTATGCCGGCGATGATGAAATTGCATTTGAGCAGATTGCTCTTAAAGAACAGTATGCAGTCTCTCTTCCTGCAAAAGCAAATAAAATCACCGTAACAGATAAAAAATCCACTTATACAGTCAGAACTGGCGGAACAAAAATCGTATTTAACAAGCAGACCGGATTTATCACAAGCATTGTTAAAAACAAGAAGGAACTTATTAACCAATCACCTGTCAAGGCGAGCGGACTTCTTCCGAACATTTACAGAGCGGTTACCGATAACGACTGTCGAAGATGGGATGACTGGAGAAAAGCAGGATATGCCGACTATGACTGCATCATTGAAAAATTCAATACCAAAGTAAATGCAAAATCAGCTGATATCCGATTGATTTACACTCTCAAAGGCAAAGATGTTAAAAAGCCGATTGGCACAGTTGAAGTAAAGTATAAAGTAACCGAAAACGCAACAGTTAACGTATCTACTTCTTTCATGCCTCTCAATTTCAAATTTGCTTCAAAAGACCTTCCGAGATTCGGTCTCGCTCTTGAAATGCCCGAATCCTTCGGCAAGGTAGAATACTTCGGCAGAGGTCCTGTTGAAAACATGTCGGATTATTACGCCCAGTCAATTATCGGTATTTATGAAACCGATGTTGATGAGATGTATGAACCTTATGTCCGTCCCCAGGAAAGCGGCAACAGATGCGACATCAGATATGTCAAGATAACCGACGAAGACGGCTCGGGACTCCAGTTTGCTTTTGACAAATCCTATCTCTGCTTTAACGCCAGAAGATACACTCAGGATTTACTTGAAAAAGCCGGACACATTGAGGATCTTCACGATGAGCATACCATCGCGGTCAATATTGACGGATTTCTCAGAGGTGCAGGCACCGCTTCATGCGGACCCGACGTTCTTGATAAATTCATTATCAACGCTAATAAAGGCCTGGCATACTCATTCAACATTATAGTTCTTTAATAATAAAACCGGCGGAGCAATACTCCGCCGGAATTCTTTATAATTTTTTTATTTAGTGCCGAAAATTCTGTCACCCGCATCGCCGAGACCGGGGCAGATATATGCATCAGAATTGAGCTGACGGTCAAGATTGCCGATGTAAATCTGAACATCGGGATGCGCGGCATGAAGCTTTTCAAGTCCTTCAGGTGCGGCTATTATGCACATGAATTTAATGTGCTTTCCGCCGAGTGCCTTAATCTGATTGATAGCGTCAATAGCCGAGCCGCCGGTTGCGAGCATCGGATCCATAACTACAATCGTTCTCTCCTCGATCGGTTTCGGGAGCTTGCAGTAATAAGGAACGGGCTCATGAGTTGTTTCATCGCGATACATACCAATATGACCAACTTTTGCTGTCGGGCAAAGAGAAAGAAGGCCCTGAACCATACCGAGACCTGCTCTGAGAATCGGAACAATTGCAAGCTTTCTGCCGGCAATCATCGGAGTAATGCAGGTTTCGATCGGCGTATCGACTTCTCTGTCCTCAAGCGGAAGATCGGCAAGAGCCTCATAGCCTTCAAGCATAGCTATCTCTTCTACAAGCTTGCGGAATTCATTGGTTCCGGTTTTCTTGTCTCTGAGCATTGAAATCTTATGCTTGATAAGAGGATGTTCCATAATCATTACATTTTCCATAAAATCTACCTCCGTATATATGAATTCATTTATTTGCAGAATCTGTTTTCGATATCTGTAATCTGAGCAATTCTTCTGATATGTCTCTCTTCTCCGCTGAATTCAGTATCAAGGAACAAATCGACAAGTTTAATTGCTTTTTCGGGTTCGACCACTCTTGCTCCGAGGCAGAGAATATTCGCGTCATTATGAAGTCGGGTTGCTTCAGCGGAAAACTCATCGCTGCAACAGGCCGCTCTGATACCTCTGACTTTGTTTGCCGCGATTGAAATGCCGACGCCGGTGCCGCAGAAAAGAAGCCCCTTTTCGCATTCGCCCGATGCAACAGCATTTGCTGTTTTCTCTGCAAATACTGCATAATCGCATGAATCTGCAGAATAGCATCCGTAATCCTTATACTCAATGTTTCTTTCTTCAAGGTGCTTGATAACCTCGAGTTTAAGAGGATATCCTGCATGGTCACTTCCGATAGCCAACATATTTATTACCTCCGGTTTTTAAGTTCCCTCTCCGCCTGAGGAAGCCTCAGATATGAAGGAACAAGTTTTGACGCTTTAAAGAAATGATTATTATTAAAAGCAGCAATACCGACAGACGACGCTCTCTGATAAACACGAGCTTTGTCTGCTATTTCAAGATTCTCAATATTGCCGAGTTTCGGATAAGTAATCTCCGCTCCGTCTCCTGCAAGTATAATTCTTCCTTCCGTATTAAGAAGCTTTTCTTTTAATTCATCAACGGAAATAGCGGCATCGTCACAGATTCTTTCTACCTTTCCGTCTTTACATCTGAAAAGAGCAGTATAAACCTGATTGCATCTAGCATCCATACACGCGCAGACAACGCAATCATCAGATAAGAAGTTATTTGCAATGCTTTCGAGTGTAGATACTCCGGCACATAGTTTATTCTGAGTAAATGCAAGACCTTTTATCAGAGAAACTCCGATTCTGATGCCGGTAAAAGAGCCGGGTCCGTTATTGACAGCAAAGCCATCTATATCGTTAAGAGTTAATCCGGAGTTTTTCAGAACATCATCTGCCATAACAAGCAGTGTTTTGCTGTGAGTGAGCCCGGCATCAGAAAAGCATTCATGGATTATTCTGCCGTCTTCGGTAACAGCCGCACTTGCACATTTCGCAGAGGAATCAACCGATAATATTTTCAATATCGTCACATCCGATTATTTCAATAATTCTTTCGTTTTCATCTGTTTCGGATTTACTGATGGTAATCCTTATACAGTCATCAGGCAAAACAGACTCGATGTTTTCGCTCCATTCGATAATAAGCGTTGCACCTGAGTCAAGATAATCAAAGTATCCGGTGGAGTAAAGATCCTCAAAGCCGGTAATACGATACATATCAAAATGATAAAGCGTCTTTCCGCTGCCGCGATATTCATTTACAAGAGCAAAGGTCGGACTGTAAACATCGGATTCTATACCCATACCCTCTGCAAAGCCCCTTGTAAAGCAGGTTTTTCCAACTCCGAGATCACCGAAAAGTGCAATTACAGAGCCTTCCGGCAATGCATTTCCGAGCTGTCTGCCAAGCATTTCGGTTTCAGCGGCAGAATCAGAAATATATTTCATAATTATACCTTTAATAAGTAAATTTTATTTCCTAAAAAATTATAACACGAGCAAGGTTTTAATGCAATATAAATATAAAAAAATCCTGCATCGTTACCGAAACGAAACAGGATGATGGCGCGCTTGAAGGGACTCGAACCCCTGACCCACTGCTTAGAAGGCAGTTGCTCTATCCAGCTGAGCTACAAGCGCAAATATGGAGCGGGTGATGGGAATCGAACCCACACAGCCAGCTTGGAAGGCTGGAATTCTAACCATTGAACTACACCCGCATCTGAATGCTATGAAATATTATCACAAACAGCTATAAATGTCAACAATAAATTTCCCCTTTTATAAAAAAATACTTGACAATCATTATTATATAGGTTATTATATTTGAGCGCGAAAAACTAAATATGATCCACTAGCTCAGGCGGTAGAGCACTTGACTTTTAATCAAGGTGTCCGGGGTTCGAGTCCCCGGTGGATCACCAGAATGAAATCCTGTCGAATACGGCAGGATTTCTTGTTTTTCTATTCTGTTCCACCCTGTATATCCATATTATCAGGTTTCATACTATTCTTTTTATTTGAGTCAACAGTTTTCTTGACTAGCAGCCCGGAAATCAGCAAAAATGTGATTATAATCGCAACGGGAATTGCAACAACCCATGGCTTTTCGCCGACATTTTTGAGAAGAGTCCCAAAAAGTGTATAAGCAATTACCAGAGGAATATTACCGAGCGTTGCTCCTATCATATAATTCTTATACTTCACATTCATTGCGCCGAAAAGAAGGCTAGAAATATCCACCGGCATAGCGCCTGAGAATTTTACAATAGCCGTCATTTTGATTTCATTTATGCCGACAAAATCATCGATTTTACGAACCGCCTTGAATCTGTTCTTTAAAGTATCAATCATTCCAGCTCCCGTGAATTTGCCGAGAAAGAAAGGTATTGAAAGGCTGAGAATTACCGAAATCATATTTACTGCAAGAGCGACGAAGAAATTCGGGAGCATATAACCGCAAAGTGAGAAAATGACGGCCGGCGGAAAAATCAAAACAAATGATTTAACAATAGAAACGCCGATAAGTATAAGGGAAACAGCCAGCACTCCCCCACTGAGCATCGCGCTGAGATTCTTAATGTTAGATACTTTTATATTGTATTTATTGATAAGTATTATTCCGATTGCCATCAAAGCAACCATCATAACACCGGTCGAAATCTGAAGCACTTTTATAAGCTTATCGTAATCTTTGTTTTCGTTCATATTTTCACCGCCTTGCATTGGTATTATTACTCTTACAAAATCAGTCTATTTTTTGCTGATATACAGCACCATATCGGTATCATCAGGACGCAAGGGAGCAAACCATGTTCCGAAAAGCGATGCTTTGAATTCTCCACCGTCAATGTATTCGCCGTTAATCGGATCAAACCATTGATAGGTATATTGAGCCAATGGAACAAGGCTGCCAACTGTTCCGGTCAATAAGCCGCCGTTGCCTTTCGAATTTGGATTCTCACCGACGCTCTCATCACTGAAGGAATAGAAATATACAACTATTTTTGAGTTATCTCTATTACTTGCACAATAGGAATATACATTCGATGCCGGCGCAAAGTAAGCAAGATTATTGAATCGAGGTATCAGTGAATACCATTCAGTGTTTTCCATAAATGAGCGCATATATCCCATCTGATAGGATGACGGATATTCAAGTGCGTCTTCCAATGTGGCGGCCTGCTTTTCGGTGGCGCGGATTATATCAACTCCATCGTCGCTGTCAATATCTCTTTCAAAGCCGTTCTGATATGCCCAGGTGGGCTGTCCTCCCCAGGAACAGCCGTAAAGGCCGGTGAGATAAGAAGCCCACGCTTGCACACGTGCACCGTAATTCTTGGTCCAGAGATAACAGTAGCACCCTTCATAATTTACAACAGGCTTACCCTGTCCGTTATACCAAAAATCCCTAGCGGACATGTAGTCATCGCGCCTGGTGAGATCCGGATGCCACTGAGCGGCATACATTGTATGAGCTTTGACATTGCGAAATGCAGACGGCTGAGCGCCGGGATACCATATCATTCTGATTTCTCCCGAGCCGAGACCATTCCCGTAGGCGACAGTATTGCCGGTGCTTTCCTGATGTGCAGTAACAGGATGATCGTAGGGATCATATTTATTCAGATACTCCGCAACATATTTATACGGATTATTCACAGCGTTCCATTTGGAATTCTCGTCCTGATACGGATCATTGTCAATCTCCTGTCCCAGAGTCCATATCACAGGGTAAGCGCCGTATCGCGCCACCCAATAGCG
>JAFZOE010000189.1 GCA_017552845.1 Clostridia bacterium | reverse complement strand
GCTTCTGCGGCTTTGATATAGTTCTCGTTTTCGTCGAGGAGGCGGCGGGCATTTATGTAGGGCTTGGCCGCTCTGGTCCAGAGAGAATAATCGGTGGTCTCCTTTTTGATGAGGGTGTCGATATTCTTCTTTTCGATGCGCAGTGAAGCCAGCTCTGCTTTGAGCGCCGAGACTGTCGTCTTATCGGAATTCTCGTTTGCCTCTTTGATTCTGTCGAGAGTCGATTTGATATTCTCCTCGTTATTGTCTCTCTGCTCGAATAAATCGTTGAGAGCAGTCATATCAAAGGGTTTCATGCCGTCAGCAAAATACTTTGCCCTGACCTTCGCGGCGAGTTTCGCCTCGCGCGCATCGCGGACGGCCGCGGCCCTGATTTCGCGCTCGGAATGGGTCTCTTTCGGCAGGCGTTTCGCTTCGCCGATATCGGCCGATGTGACGCTTCCGAAGCCGTCGAGTCCTGCGGCAACTATCGCACGCGCTCTTTCAAGCGCCGCTTTGCCTTCGGGGGTGTTGAATTTATCAATCTCCGCGAGAACGACCTGAGAAATCACGATATTGTCGTTGATTTCACGCGCCGCCTTGAATTCCTTTCCCCTGAGCCCCTTTTCGTTTACCGGGCTTCTGCCGTCGAATTCTTCTGCGGTTCTGATTATTTCCTTGGCGCTTGCAAGGCCTTCCTCGTCTGTGATTCCGTTGCCGTAATCTTCAAACGCCGCGCGGATTTTCAGCACGCTTACCATCGCCTTCTGCTTCGCTTCGCTCAGATCATAGAAGAAGAAGGGAATTACATTGAGCGCCGCGCCGACAACCGAAGCGATAATCAGCACCGAGCAGATATGTGTGAAATAGTTAGGGTCAAAGAGCACGTCATAGACGTTTCCGCTCTTGATTCCGAGCGAGAGCATGGTCGCCTCGTTGAGGCCGCTTCTCTCATAGATTGCAGGCAGGACGGAGCTTGTCGCGAGGGTGATGATATTGCCGATGAGACCGACCGCGGCGAACATTCCGTCGATTCTCTCGCCCGTGATATACTGCTGATAGTCTCTGATATCCGCGTTGAGGCTCGGGCCGATGAAGTGGCCGAGCGCGGTGATGAGACCGTTTACGAAAAGGCAGGAGAGCAGTATCCATATCACTCCGCCGCCCTTCATGCGGATAATCGGCAGGAGCAGTGCAATCAGGAAAATATTCATCATGTTGCTGACGATGAGCACTTTCTTCTTGCCGTATTTTCTTATGAGCGCGGGGCCGAAAAGATTCGGCCAGAGCGAGGCGTTGCCGTAAATTGCGGTCACCAGCGCATACTGGCCTGCCGAGCAGGCGTTCTGATAATTATACATCCAGCCGAGAATCTGACCGAACGAGCCCTCGAGGAAGCCGATCCAGCCCGCGAGCGAGATTATCCAGAAATATTTATTGCGCATGACGGCGCGGAAGGCGTCTGCAAATCTTATCTGAATCACGCGGCTCTTCGGCTGAACTATTCTCTCATTCGCGTTGACATAGACGAGCATCGAGACCGCGAAACCGACTATCAGCATCGGCGGATAAAGGACTCTGTAAACGCGCAGATCATAGAGGGTGTTACTGCCGGTAATCAGGCGCGCCGCTATCGGCAGGAAGATGCCCGCAATCGAGGGCGAAAAATTCTCGACCACCGAGCGCACCGCGTAGATATCCGTTCTCTCAATCGTATTCGGTGAAATGACGTTAATAAGGCTCTCATAGGCGTCATTGTAGAAATTATAGAAAAACTGGAAGCCGATATTGAAGAGCAGGACCACGGCGCACTTGACCGGATCGCTCATCTTTTCATAGGGAGCCCAGATGAAGCCGATGCCGAGCAGGACGGACGGAATACCCATCTTGAGAATATAGGGCAGATATTTGCCCTTCATGCTGCGGGTATTGTCTATCATATTCGCCCTGAGCGCGGTCAGCGGGAAGCCCGAGAGAATCGAGATGATGTAAATCACATACATCGCCGAAGGCTTGATGCCTATCGTGTTGCCGATAAGCACATTGCCTATGCTGATTATCATGTTCGCAACGCAGTAGACGATGAATTTGACGCCCATACCGCCCACGGCGATGGAAGCAATCTCCCTGAACGGAACAAACCTGCCCTCGGGCGGGGTTTTCCAGTTCTTTTTCAGCGTCTGCGGGAGCGATTTGGCTTTTTCGATAAGTTCCATGTCAACCTCCTGCACGAGATTTATAATTTATCTTACCATAACGGTTATTTATTATCAATATAAATTGACAAATTAAGCGGCAGATTATATAATTGATTTATCTCCGAAGAAGAGGTGATTATATGGGAGAGAAAGTAAAAGTTTATTTTACCAGAGATCTCAGCGCCGCCGGCCTGCTTAAGATTTATGACAGAGTCTGCGCAAATCTTACGGGCAGGCTCGCCGTGAAACTTCACACAGGCGAAAAAAACGGCCCGAATATCATCCCGTGGCAGTGGGTGAAGGAGCTTTTTGAAACAAAGCTTGACGAAAACGCGGCAATCATTGAGACCAACACCTATTATGAGGGCGACAGATACACAACGGAACAGCACCGCGAGACTCTGAAAGTCAACGGCTGGACCTTCTGCGATGTGGATATCACCGATGATGAGGGAACCGCCATGCTCCCCGTCAAAGGCGGAAAGTGGTTTACGGAAATGTCGGTCGGCAAAAGCATGCTGAATTACGATTCCCTGCTCGCGCTCACGCATTTCAAGGGCCATATCATGGGCGGCTTTGGCGGCTCCAACAAGAACCTGGGCATCGGCATGGCCGACGGCCGCATCGGCAAGAAGATGATCCACACCCGCGAGGGCTCCGACGATATGTGGTCCATCGCCATGGACGAGCTCATGGAGCGCATCGCCGAGTCCACCAAGGCCACCGTGGACCACTTCCGGGGCCATATCGCCTTCCTGAACGTGCTGCGGAACATGTCCGTCTCCTGCGACTGCGAGGGCGTCGGCGCCCAGCCGGTCGTCACCCCGAACATCGGCATGGTGGCCTCCCTGGACGTCCTCGCCGTGGATCAGGCCAGCGTGGATCTGGTCTACGCCCTGAATCCCGCCGACAACAAGGCGCTCACCACCCGCATCGAGACCCGCCGCGGCCTGCGCCAGCTCAGCTATATGAAGGAGCTCGGCATGGGCAGCGACAAATACGATCTGATCGATCTCGACAACGGCGACGCTGTCATCACCCCCGCGGAGGCGGTGAAGGACGTGGTCCCGTTCAGCGCCTTCGCTCTGTACCCCAACAATCCGCGGGAGGCAGCGTGCCGCGGCACGCTGCCTCCCGTTTCCGTTCGGGACGGCGCGGGATCGTCCGCGAGCCGTCTTCAGTTCGCTTCCGCGCCTTCCGCCTCCGCCAGCTGCAGCAGCTGCGCCACGAAGCGCGCCAGATAGGGCATCGAGGCCTCCGCCTCGGGCAGGGTGTTCTCCGTGGAGCCCACCTCCACGATCAGGGAGCCCGGCGTCATATCCCCGTTGAAGCGCTCCTTGCGGAAGGACAGGGCCTTGAACAGATCCGGCTCCTCCCGGTTGGCCAGGGCCTGGAGCTTCAGGGCGCAGGAGAGGTTCCGCTGCCAGTGCGGGTGGTTCAGCCCGCCCTCGTCGGTGCCCACCACAAGCATCAGCGGCGCGCAGACCACGCCGCCCAGCTTCGCGGTCTCCCGCACCGGGTTCTCCAGCGCGTCCCGGTGCAGGTCCAGCACCATCACGAGAGAGGGCGTCTGCTCCAGCCATTGGGCGATCTTCTCCCGGGCCACGGCATAGGAGCTGTTGTAGCTGGGATAGTCGTTGTAGCTCCGGTCGTGGAGGACCGGGACCCCCAGCTTTTCCAGCTCCAGGGCCAGCGCGTCGCCCACAGCGATCACCGATTCCTCCTTCTGCAGCGTGCGGAAATTGGCGTCCGGCAGGTAGCTGTGGCCCTCGCACTGGGTGTAGGACTCGCAGGAATGGCTGTGGATGATCAAGACCTTCGGCCCTTCCTGCATCGACCAGCCCAGCGGCCTGGTCAGCAGCTCCAGCTTGTCCGTCTTGTAGCTGCAGTTGCCCCGCATGGAGATGAAATCCGCGTCCTCCCGGGTGAAGGGCGCAGGCAGGGTCTCGGCGGGCGCATCGGCAGGGGAGTGCGTCTCGGCTGCAGATTCGCCCGTCGCTTCGGTTTCGCCCGGTGCTTCGGTCCAGCTCGGCGCTTCGGCGGCGTCCGTCGCGGGAACCGTGTCGGAGCTCGCCGTTTCGCCTGCCGGCGCCTGCGGGGCGGCCTGTCCGGGCTTGAGCGTATAGCCGGTCTCCAAAAACAGGACCGCCTCAAACAGGCTGCGGCTCGCCAGCGCGTTCTTCAGCGTCCGCGCCGCGCCGCCGCGCAGCTCCGGGTCCAGGCCCACTCGCAAAAGCAGCGCTCCGGCAAGAAGCGCAGCGCAAAACCAGATCCGGGCCTTCCTTGGGTACGTCATCGGATGCATTTTGATTCCTCCCGCTTCAGCCTATGCCGGAGCAGAGAGAAATAGAACACGAAACAGTCCCCCCGCAGGGACAAAAAAGCCCCGGAAAGGAAGCAGGCGTTCCTTTCCGGGGCTTTTGCCGTCTGTTACATGATGTCTGCCAGGCTTACGCTGTCGAGATAGTCCGTAACCAGCTTCTCCAGCTTTTCCCAGACCGGCAGCGTGGGGCAGGGGTGCGCGCAGCGGGTGGAGCCCGTCTCCAGGCAGGCCACGGGGGCAAGGCTGCCCTCGGTGATGCGCAGGACCTCACCCAGGGAGCAGTCCTCGGGCTTCCGGCTCAGACGATAGCCGCCGCCCTTGCCGTGGATGCCCTCCACCAGGCCGCCCTTGGACAGGGCCGCCATGATGGACTCGGAATACTTCTGGGAGATCTCCTGGCGGGCGGAGATGTCCTTGAGCGGGACGAAGCTCTCCGGATCCTGCCGGGCCAGGTCCACAAGAACCCGCAGGGCGTTGCGCCCGCGGCTGGAAATCATGGCTGCCATGGCCTTACACTCCGCAGTGCTCGCAGTCGTGCCGGGCGGGGAACTGGCTCTCGTCGTAGGCGATGCCGTTGCGGTCGTAGTAGTCCTTCATCGCCGCCTTGATCGCCTCCTCGGCCAGCACGGAGCAGTGCAGCTTGTGGGGGGGCAGACCGTCCAGGGCCTCGGTGACGGCCTGGTTGGTGAGCTTGAGCGCGTCGGCGACGGGCTTGCCCTTGATGAGCTCGGTGGCCATGGAGCTGGAGGC
>JAFZOE010000188.1 GCA_017552845.1 Clostridia bacterium | reverse complement strand
CCTGCGTTCTTGAGTCTGCGGCTTCTTTCATAGCCGATTGCCGCTCCGCAGATGCAGGCAACGAGAATTCTTATAAAGAAATCAAGATATTCCCAGATTGAAAACTGCTGGGTGAAATACTCAACAAAATGCATTCTCTCTCCTTCTTTCCTGAATACATTACTTTTAATATAATATTGTATTATAGTATAGATAAACTGAATATGCAAGGATTTTTTGACGGATTTGATAAAAAACGGTCACATTTCACAATAAAACTGTAAATAATAGGGCAAAAAGACGGTCGATTACGCTTGCCCGCGTATTGAAAAAAATGTCATTTTGTGATAAAATTAATAAAATATATCAAGAATTCTTCTGAAATCACGGAGGAGTCACATGAAAAAAACAATCTGTTTGCTCTGCATAATGCTGACGGTGCTGCTGTGCGCCTGCGGCAGGGTTACATACACCGGCAATTCCGGTATAGTGCAGACGGGCGTCAATGTCAGCGAAACGGAAACCACCAAAAAAGAGAGCCCGACCGTCACCGACGGCTCGGAGCTTAAAAACCGCCCCGAAATCTGGGCGGCGAAGTATCCCGAAATGATGGCGGAGCTCAATGAATTCTTCATCGTGCGCGGCGAGGAGACTTCCTACTACTATTACAGAACCGGCAGCACTTTCGAGAGCTGGGTGAATTCCGAGCTGAATATCGATAAATGGTATTATCACGCCGGCAAAATCATTTCAAATGACGGCAAGTGGGCGATTGACAAGGCCGAGGAGCTCTCGCCGATGAGCACATACGAAGCCAAGGAATACAGCGGACCGACTCTCTCCGCGGAGCAGAGAAATCCCAAGGCGGGAGTGGTTTATGCCGCGAATTCCTGCACTCCGTTCACTCTGCTCGGTCTGCGCCTTGACGGCGACGGCTCTCAGGACGGAAACGGCAAAGAGCTTGCTCTCAAAGGCATCCGTTCCGATTTCAAAACCGGAGAGACAATCAAATTCTATATAAACGGCGCTAACGCCCTCGACGGCTCAGAAAATCTTCTCGCCAATAAGCTGAGAATTTTCTGTCTGCCTCACAGGGACGCAAAGGATTATGTGATAATGAGCGCCGACAATGTCGCTGCAATCAGCGCCTTCAGCGATTACTATCAGGATGCGCCCTACGGCGGCTGGAACTTTGAGAACGCTGTTAATAACGACGAACAGAACAACTTCCTCCCCGGCACCTACGACATCCTCTTCTATTATGAAAACACTCTTGCATACTACGTGATAATAAATATTGAGTAAAAGCACCCGCCCGGAGACAAGCTTATGAAAAAATGCGAATCCGATTCTAATCCTTCGGCTATTCCGGTTGTTACGATTACCAGGGAACAGCTGAAAGCCACAAGTAAATATATAATTCCCGTTGATGAGCTGAAGAATTATGCCGGTTCCGTTTCGCTCAATGTTACAGAGCTTATCAGGGCGGCAAAATCCGCCGTCAAAACAGAGATTGAAACAATACAGTCCCTGCCTGATAATCTTTACAGATGCGAGTTTCCCGAAGGACTGAGTAAGGCGGCAGAGCTGATGAGAGCGCGGGAAGAGGATGCTTATCTCGGCGCCATCCGCGAAGAAGGCAAAATTGTTAAGCAGGCAAGGTGGAAAAAGTTTGCTCCGGAAGAGGTCAAGACAACAGCTGTCACTTCAATTCGCCCGGCATTTAACCCTACCGTAATTGCAATCACAGCGATAATGCAGGGCATAAATGAAAAGCTTGACGATATTCAGGAAACGCAGGAGGAGATAATCCATTTCCTGCATAATGACAAGGAGAGCGAGCTTGAAGGCGCTGTCAATTCCCTTGCCGATATTCTCATGAATTACCGCTACAATTCGGATAACGATATCTGGAAAGGGAGCCAACTCACGGTTGCCGCAACGATAAAGGGCAAGGCTGAGCATAACATAATATTTTACAGAAAATGCATCAACGATACTCTTGAAAAGAAAAAAATCTTTCACATGGCAAAGGATTTGAAAAAGGTTTATGAAGGTATCGCGAGATACTTCAGGAATTATCAGATTGCTCTGTTTCTGTATGAATAT
>JAFZOE010000187.1 GCA_017552845.1 Clostridia bacterium | reverse complement strand
GTCTTACGCCTCTGGCAAACTGATCAATGTTTTCGTGCCTTTCAGCCAGTTGCGCGTCAACATCCCTGTATCTGACTATTGGTCCGGCTATAAGCTGAGGGAATAGTGAAACGTATGTGCCGAAAGAAACAAGATTCTTCTGAACTTCCGTATCGCCTCTGTATACATCAATCGTATACGACATTATCTGGAATGTGTAGAAAGATATACCAATTGGTAGCGGAACCTCAAGCACCTTAATATTCAGGAAGGGGAGTATAATTTTCAGGTTTTCGGTGAAGAATCCCGCGTATTTGAAGAAAGCAAGAAGACCGAGGTCGATAATCACCGATACAATCAATATTGCCTTCTTTTTCTTTTTGTCATCGGTTTTTCCGATAAATATTCCGGCAATATAGTTGATTACGATGGAAAATACCATCAGTAATACAAGTATCGGCTCGCCCCAGCCGTAGAAGAATAAATCCGCTATAAGCAGGAAAAAATTCCTGAATTTTTTGGGAAGAAGATAGTAAACGAGAAGGACAACAGGTAAAAATACAAACATAAAAATCAAGCTTGAAAATACCATGTTGTCCTCCGGATTGTTAATTGAAATAGTTAAAATGTTTTGATAAGGTAATCTACCCAGGCCTTGCAGCCGACGGGATTCATGTGAATTCCCATTCCGCTTGAGCCGTTGTCGCCGCAGTAGTCTGCTTTGAAATATCCGTTTGCGTCCCTGAACTGCGAATTGATATCAACATACTGAATTGAATACTCCTTGCAGATTCCTTTCAGCACTTCGTTGAATTCATCGACCGCTTTGTTGTTGAACTTTCCGTGTTCCTTGCCGTATGCAATCGGAGTAACGGATTCAATATAAATCTTTAACTCGGGGTTCTTTGCAATAATCTTATCGAGTGTGTCCCTGATATTGCCTTTTATGTATTCGATATCGTATGCCGCGAAATCGTTCATGCCGAGCATGATGAATGCTTTCTTTGCTCCGCAGAGCTTGATTCCGTCTTCAATAAGAACTTCCTGACCCTTGTATGTCGGATGAATGGTGTTCTTCTTTCCGACCTCGCCGCGTGAATTTGAATAGCTCATGCTGCCGGAGCAGAGGAACTGCGCAGAGCCGAGGCATGAGTTGCCGGCATCCCGCTGATTATTTACATAGTATGAAAGGCCTAGTGAAACGCTGTCTCCGATGAAAACTGCATCGTTAAAGAATTCCTCGCCGTGAACTTCTTTTTCGGTCGGTACCGTAACTGTTGTCAGCTCGGTTGTTGTTTTCTTTTTGAAGAATCCAGATTTCTTTTTGCCTCTTGTGGTAACTGAAATCGTTGTGCCGGTAAAATCGGAAACGGAAGTCCATGTCCTTGCTACAGTAGCAGTTTGTGTATTATCCGCAGTGGTAGATGAGTATGAAGTGTATGAAGAAGAGTTTTCAGAATTGGGTTCGGTTGCGTCGGAATAAGTTGAATCGGCTATTCTTTCCACCTGACCGGCAGAAGTATTCTGCACATATGTATCCTCTTTTTTACCGCATGCTGTTAGCAATACGCAGGCAATCATAAGAACGGATACCATAATACAAATTGTCTTTTTCATTCTATCACCACCCGGATATCAGATTTCCACTCAATAAATTATAGTTTTATTTTATAAAATTGTCAATTATTATTTATGCAAATATTGATTTAATGCATGAATTTTGTTATTATTGTTCCAGAAACTATCGCTGGAGGAATGAAAATGAAACTTTCCAGAAGAATCATATCGATTATTCTCAGCCTCGTGCTGATGACGTTGCCTCTGCTTACTGCATTTGCCGCTGATGGCGCTGAAAGAATAGAAGCAGACTGCCCCTATGTTTTTATTCATGGTTTTATGGGATCAAGTATTTATGTCGATCCGTCCGATCCCGATTCCGAGCTTGCCTGGCCGCCTTCCGGCGATGCTATTTGGACCGCTGTCAAAAAGGCTCTGCCCGCTCTCGGCGCTCTGCTGATTACTCATAATTATGATAAGTTTGCCGATACAGTTATACCTGCTGTCGATGAAATGTTCAAGCCAATTATGCTCGGTCCCGACGGCGAAGTTCCCGATAAATCGGGCGTCAGATGGTCCTATCCCGAAGCCGATTCAATCAAAAAAGATTCACGCCTTGAATATGTTTATGACTGGCGTATAAGTACTATTGAAGCGGCCGCGGGTCTCAATGATTTTATAGACTATGTGCTTGAATGCTC
>JAFZOE010000186.1 GCA_017552845.1 Clostridia bacterium | reverse complement strand
TGCATGTTGTGAGCTTTTGATGAGCCCGTCGCGCCGCCGATACCGTCTCTGCCGGTCGCGCCGCCGAGCAGGATAACAACATCGCCGGGGGCGGGGACTTCGCGCCTGACATTCTCCGCGGGAGCGGCCGCGATGACAGCGCCGATTTCCATTCTCTTTGCGGCATAGCCGGGGTGATATATCTCATCAACTATGCCGGTCGCGAGGCCTATCTGGTTGCCGTAGGATGAATAGCCGGCGGCCGCGGTGGTGACAATGCTTCTCTGCGGGAGCTTGCCGGGAATCGTCTCGCTGATGGGCTTGAGCGGATCCGCTGCGCCTGTGACACGCATTGCGCCGTAAACATATGATCTGCCCGAGAGCGGATCCCTGATGGCGCCGCCTATGCAGGTGGCCGCGCCGCCGAAGGGCTCGATTTCTGTCGGGTGATTGTGCGTTTCATTCTTGAAGAGCAGGAGCCAGGGCTCGGAAACACCGTCAACATCAACATTGATTTTGACCGTGCAGGCGTTGATTTCTTCGGATTCATCGAGCTTATTGAGCTTGCCCTGAGTCTTGAGATATCTGACCGCGACTGTCGCGAGATCCATGAGGCAGACAGGCTTTGTTCTGCCGAGCTCTTTTCTGATTGCGATATATTCGTCATAGGCCTTCTGCAGCAGCTCATCCTCAAAGCTGACCTTGTCGATGGTAGTGAGGAAAGTCGTGTGTCTGCAGTGATCCGACCAGTAGGTGTCAATCATCCTGATTTCTGTGATTGTCGGGTCGCGATCTTCGGATTTGAAATAATTCCGACAGAATTCTATATCGTCGGCATCCATCGCGAGGCCGTAATTCTCAACGAATTTCTCGAGCTCCTCTCTCGAGAGAGCAATGAAGCCGTCAAGAGTTTCAACCGTCGTCGGGATTTCGTATTTGGTGATAATCGTGTCGGGCTTTTCGAGTTTCGCCTCTCTCGCCTCGACGGGGTTTATGACATATTTTTTGATTTCCGCAATCTGCTCTTCGCTCAGAGCGCCGTAGAGCAGATAAACCTTTGCCGAGCGGACAACGGGTCTTTCGCCCTGCGACATAATCTGAATGCACTGCGCGGCGCTGTCCGCCCTCTGGTCAAACTGACCGGGCAGGTATTCCACCGCAAACGCAAACGCGCCGTCATCGTGCAGCTCTTCATAGACGTTGTCTACCTGTGGCTCGGAGAAAACGGTCGGAACCGCCTTCTCAAAGACCTCCGGAGCAATCTGCTCGGCGTCGTATCTGTTGATAAGGCGCACATTTTCGAGCGCCGTTATTCCGAGCAGGGTTCTGAAATCGGAAAGAAGAGTTTTTGCCTCGTTGTTGAAGCCCTGTTTCTTTTCGGTATATACTCTGTAAACCATATTATTCCTTTCCTGCCTCCAGCGCCCGTTTTCCTATATCGTGTCTGTAAAACGCATTCGCAAATTTAATCTTTTCCGCCTTTTTGTATGAGGCGGCGATTGCCTCTTCAAGCGTATCCGCGACCGAGGTGACGCCGAGAACTCTTCCGCCATCCGTGAGAAGCTTTCCGCCGGCAAGCTTTGCGCCCGCAAAGTAGATATCTTTCTTCACTTCGTCATCCGCCTCAATCTCGAATCCCTTCTCATAGGAGACGGGATAGCCTTCGGACGCCATGATGACGCAGCAGGCGTTCTTATCCGAGATTTTAACTTCTGTTTCGGCGAGAGTGCCGTTTGTGACCGCGAGCATGATTTCAAGCAGATCGCTCTCGAGAAGCGGGAGCACAACCTGAGTTTCGGGATCGCCGAAGCGGCAGTTGTATTCAACTACCTTCGGGCCGTCCGGAGTAATCATAAGTCCGAAATACAGGCAGCCCTTGAAGGTCCTGCCCTCTGCGTTCATCGCGTTCATCGTCGGGATGAATATCTTTTCCATGCATTCATCCGCAACCGCTTTTGTATAATACGGATTCGGGGCGACAGTGCCCATTCCGCCGGTGTTCAGGCCTTCGTCGTTGTCAAGCGCGCGCTTGTGATCCATAGAGGAGACCATCGGCTTTACGCATTTGCCATCCGTGAATGCGAGAACGGAAACCTCGGGGCCTGTCATGAATTCTTCGATAACTATGTGATTGCCGCTCGCGCCGAATTTTTTATCCTCCATAATGGAGATAACGGCTTCGCGGGCCTCTTCTTTATTCTGAGCGATAATTACGCCCTTGCCGAGCGCGAGGCCGTCAGCCTTGATGACTATCGGAGTCTTTGCGCTTTCGAGATAATCGAGAGCGGCCTGCGCATTGTCAAAAGTCTCATAGGCGGCGGTCGGTATTCCGTATTTCTTCATCAGATTTTTGGAGAATACCTTGCTGCCTTCGATTAACGCGGCATTTGCTCTCGGGCCGAAGCACTTGACACCCTTTGCTTCGAGGGCGTCAACGCATCCGAGAACGAGCGGATCGTCGGGAGTTACGACCGCGTAGTCGATATTGTTTGAAACGGCGTATTCCGCTATCGCTTCAATATCAGTTGCCTTTATCGGTACGCATACAGCGTCATCCGCCATGCCTCCGTTTCCGGGCAGGGCATAAACAGTGCCGCAGAGAGGGCTTTCTTTCAGCTTTTTGATGACAGCGTGCTCTCTGCCGCCGGAGCCGATTACGATTATATTCATAAGTTTTTCACCTCAATGATGGAAAAGTCTCATTCCGGTAAATGCCATTACCATA
>JAFZOE010000185.1 GCA_017552845.1 Clostridia bacterium | reverse complement strand
GTCTATTGCCGGTTATTTTTGTATTTTTTCTGTAAAGGATGATGTATTATGGTTTTCAAAACAGCGGAAAAGAGTAAGATAATAATCGATTATGTTAATAAATACTATGATAAGTATTACCGCTCTCCTTCTCTCAGAGATATAGAAGCTGCCGTCGGTATTCCGAGAGCAACAGTCGGCCTTTATCTGAATAATCTAAAAGCCGAAGGTGTCATAGATTATGACGGCAAAAGAGAAACAATTATCACAGACTATATAAAATCGGTTGCGCAGAAAACTACAGAGAAGTTAAACATTGTAGGTAAGATTGCATGCGGTAACCCTGTAACCGAAGAAGAGACAAGAATAGGAACAATAGATTTCCCGATTGCATTGCTTGGTTCGGGTGAATACTTTGTTCTGCAGGCATACGGTGATTCAATGATTGATGCCGGAATAGAAGAGAATGATCTGGTAATAGTCAGAAGACAATCCTCCGCCGATTACGGAAAGATTGTAGTCGCCATTGATGAGAATAATGAAAACACTCTCAAAAGATTTATGTATGACAAAAAGAAAAAGCGCCCGTATCTTCATCCCGAAAATGATAAGTATGATGATATTTATCAGAATGAAATAAAGATACAGGGTGTAGCGGTTAAGGTTATTAAAAATCTGAAAGGATAATATAAATTGTACTTTTACCGGATAGAAAATATTTTATGATGTCGGATACATTTTTTAATAAACTGAAAGGAAAAAGTATCAAAAACCCGATACCGGTATCGATAAAAAACATGAAAAAACAGCAGTCTTGAAAAGAAAGAATATTTTTTAATGAATACGAGGAGAATAATAATTGAAAGAAACTGATTTAAGCGAAGCAATCGAAAAAGCAGACGAAATACTGGAGTATTACTACAAGAATCCCGATGAAGAAAACGCGCCGTCGCCTCCGCACGAAAACAATCTCGCGTCATTTGATGAGAACGGAAATCTTACTGTCAAGAATCATGCCGCCTTCTGGCTGCCTGAAATAGAGATTGAAGATGAAGAGAAGAGTGTTAAATATGTTGTGGACGGAACATACGACGGGAATTCATTTCTTCATAATAAACTGAAAAGAATTATCGACAATGTTGTAAATAATCTGAAAATGGCTGATAATGACATTACCGGTCAAGAGGGTGAAGACAATGAATAATCTCTCTGACCGTAATGATATAGTAACCAACCCTGTATCAATGACAGTTGCCGCAGAAAAGGAGGAAAAAGTGAATACGGCAGCAAAAGCAAAAATCACAGCACTGTATTGCAGATTATCCCAGGAAGATGAACGTCTCGGCGAATCAATGAGTATTCAGAATCAGAAAGAAATGCTTCTGAACTATGCCAAAGAAAACAGATTTTCAAATCCGGTTTTCTATGTTGATGACGGATATACTGGAACCAATTTTGACAGACCCGGTTTTCAGCAAATGCTTTCCGATATGCAGAATGGTAAAGTATCCGCACTCATAACCAAGGATTTGAGCAGACTCGGCAGAGATTCCACAATGGTCGGCTATTATCAGAAATACGTATTCCCCCAGCTCGAAGTCAGATACATAGCCGTAAATGACAATTATGACTCTGCGAATCCCAACAGCACCGATAACGATATGGCTCTGTTCAAGAATCTGTTTAATGAGTTTTATCCACTTGATACGAGCAGGAAGATCCGTGCGGTTAACCGTATGAAAGGCGAAAGCGGAAAGACGCTCACCACAATGGTTCCATATGGATATGTCAAAGATCCTGATGACAGTAACCACTGGATTGTCGATGAAGATGCTGCAAAAGTTGTAAAGCATATATTCAGCCTTTGCTTAGAGGGCAGAGGTCCGAGCCAGATTGCCAAGCAGCTGGAATCAGAGAATATCCTGACACCTACAGCCTATAAAAAAGAAAAAGGATTACCGACAAATTGCAATATTAAAGAAAATCCTTGCAGATGGGTAACTGAATCGGTTATACGAATTCTCGAACGAAGAGAATATACCGGCTGCACGGTTGCATTCAAAACTTTTCGTAATTCTATTTGGGATAAAAAGAAAAGGAAGAATCCAGAAGAAAACTGGGTTGTAACGCCGGATACTCACGAAGCAATCATAGATGAGGATACATTCAACAAAGTTCAGATAATCCGTGAAAAACGTCATCGCAGAACAAAGACAGGAAAGAGTCATATCTTTTCAGGACTAATCCACTGCTATGATTGCGGCAGTAATATGTATTACTGCACATCGAACAATTTTGAGTCAAGGCAGGATTTCTTTGAGTGCTCAGTTCATCATAAAAACCATAGTGAATGCAGAACTCATTTCATCAGAGCAGAGGTTCTGGAGAGACTGGTCTGGGAACACCTTAAGGAAGTAATCTCGTTCGTTTACTGTCATGAGTCGTATTTCCGTGAATATATGAAGCGGGTGAGTGAGAGTGTCAGCAAACAGGAACTTAAATCCCTGAAAAAGCAGCTTTCCCTTGCAGAGAATCGTATAGCGGAAATAGACAGACTTTATACAAAAACCTATGAGGATAATGCTAACGGCAAAATATCCGATGAACGATTCAGAATGCTTTCAGAAGGATATGACTCAGAGCAGGCAGATCTCAAATCAAAAGCAATACAGTTACAGAAACAGA
The DNA here is from genome assembly GCA_017552845.1 of Clostridia bacterium. Classification (GTDB taxonomy): domain Bacteria; phylum Bacillota; class Clostridia; order Oscillospirales; family Acutalibacteraceae; genus CAG-177. Next base: position 4,075 of record JAFZOE010000185.1, on the reverse strand, counting down.
TTGATACACAGGAACAGAATACAGAGAATCTTGACAGGTTTGTTTCTCTTGTCAGGTCTCACATTGAAGATGACGGTCTTAACGGCTACAATCTTCACGAACTGATTCAGGGTATATACATCGAAAACTGCGATGTGGATAACAATACCGATGAGAACATCGATGATGACAACGGTGAATGTATCATTTACAGCAAGAAACCCAAGCTGTCAAGTGCAAAGAAACACCGCATCCGCAAAATACACATCAAATACGACTTTATCGGCTTTATTCCCGTTAAAAGTCTGATGCGGTATGCCGAAGAATCAGAACAAGCCCAGAACAAAGAAATATCGGCGTGACCGAAATCACGCCGAATTCCTTGATAATATTGATTTTTTCAGTGTTATCTTGAAAAGCCAAATAATACTGGTTTACGACCCGCCCGCAGATGGCGGGTTTTGCGTTTTTATACTGCTTGTGCCGATAAATCCGTTTTCTGTTCTTCCTGTTTCTTTGCCATGATTTTTCTGATTATCACATAGCAGATTACCTGCATTATGCAGGTGAAGAGCCAGGAAACGGGGTAATTGACAAAGAGAAAACGCAATGTCCTGTGATGCGGGAAAACAAGATATATCCAGAAAATTCTGCTGCCGACCGTTCCGACTATCGAGAGTATCATTGGCACGCTCGAGTAGCCGAGGCCACGCATAGCGCCGGGCAGGCAGTCCATATATCCGCAGAGGAAATATGTCAGCGTCGTAAGGCTGAGAACCTCCATGCCGTAGGCGATAACCGTCTTGTCGGTCGAGTAGATGCCGATTATCCTGGGGCCGAGGAAATATGCCAGCCCGCCTATGCCGAGGCAGAAAAGCGTTTCGAGGATCAGCGAATCCTTCAGCACTCTCGGCAGCCGCTCATACTTGCGCGCGCCGAGATTCTGGCTTGTGAAGGTCATGCAGCCCTGTGTTATCGCGTTTGCAGCCGCGTAAATGAATCCGAAAATGTTGTGAGCCGCGGTATATCCGGCCATTGCGTATTCTCCGAATGAATTGACACTTGACTGCAGCAGGACGTTTGAAAAGTTGATTGCCGCCGCCTGAATTCCAGCAGGCAGACCGATTGAGACTATCTTCCCGAGTATATTTGCATCTATGCCGAGGCGTGAAAAATGCAGACGGTATTCCTCTGGGCATTTTCGAAGCGTAATAATAACCAGCGCGCATGAGAGCGCCTGCGAAATAACCGTTGCAATCGCAACCCCCGCAACGCCCATTGAAAACACTATGACAAAGAGCATGTTGAGTCCTGCATTGAGTATTCCCGAAACAACCAGAAATACCATCGGGCGCTTCGTATCGCCGACAGCTCTGAGTATCGCCGCGCCGAAATTATAGACCATAAAGAGCGGCGTTCCGAGGAAGTATATCCGCATATAGAGAACGGACATATCAATTATGCCCGCTGGAGTATCCATGAGCGTAAGAATCCTGCGCGCGAGACAGACTCCGGTAATAAGAGCCGTGAATCCCGCAATGACGGCGGCGGTTATCGCCGTATGAACCACGCGGTTCATCTTTTCAAAATCATTCTGTGCGAAATATCTAGCCGCACAGACGTTTGCGCCGAGCGAAACGCCGACAAAGACATTGACAAAGAGGTAAATGAGCGCAGTTGTCGCACCGACTGCCGCAAGCGAATCGTGCCCCGCAAAGCGCCCGACAACGATTAAATCAACTGCATTGAAAAGCAGCTGAAGTATGGTCGAGAGCATAAGCGGCACGGCAAACGATACGATTTTCGGCATCAGCGGGCCGTTCAGCATATCAATTTCATATCTGTTTCGCGCCAAAAACAATTCCTCTTTTTCTTGATTTCTTTTGTGATTATATCACAATAAAAGGCGTTTTGATATATCAAAAGTGCACAAGAAAAGCCCGCCGTCCGACGGGCTTTTTTATTATTGAATTATGCTCAGATTTCCTTCATTTTTTCGGCAATTGCGAGCTCGAGAGCAACGGGCAGACCGCTCTTCTGTAAGGCGCTCAGTATCTCTTCCTTGGTTTCCGCCTTGCGAAGATGCGCAACATAGGGTTTCATTTTGGCAACATTGCCCTTCTGCCAGCGTGACATCAGGTTAATCAGCGCTTCCCTCGGAGATTCCTTCTCGATTTCTTTTACGTTTTCGACCTCAACCGTAATGTCTTCTTCGGAATATTTTACGGTTATGTCATCATTCGCCGTGTCTTTGAAAATGATTCTGTATTCCCTGCCTGCGGGGATGACCGATTTATCGCCTTCAACATGTATTCTGAGCGAGATTCTGTTTGCTTTTTCGTCATAGGAATTCTCGAATACGGTCTTTGCGGTGTGCTGAGCAAAATCTGTCTTCCCGTTATCCTCCCACATTGTGAATGAGCCGTTGCCCTTGAATACAAGTATTTCAAGCTTTTCGGGGTTTCCGGCTGAGTTGCCGCCATCGGCCGAGAGGGGAATCACAGAGCCAGCTTTCGCGAGAACGGGTATATCATAAAGTTCTCTGTTGAGGCAGAGCATCTGACTTCCCTTATATTTCTGAAGGGTGAAAACATCTGTCCATTCGCCCTCGGGAATCCATGCGCCGACCCTGCCGAGTCCGATTTTCTTATCGGTTTTGCTTGTAATCGGGCAGACAATGAGCTGGCTGCCGAACTGATACTGATTCTTGACTATATAGGCGTTTTCTTCTTCGGGATAGTTATAATACATAGGCTCGCAGATTGCAGTGCCGTTTTCGTGATATTCCCTGTCGAGCGAATAAATATAGGGAATCAGCTTATGCCTGAAACGAAGCCATTTCTTCGCGCTCTCGGAGACATCCGCGCGGTATTTCCAGGGCTCTTTGCCCAAGAATTCAAGATTGCTCGAATGCAGGCGCAGAACGGGGGAGAATACGCCGAACTGAATCCATCTGAGATAGAGCTCATCATCGCGGTAACCGAGCATGTGGCCGCCGATATCGTGGCTCCACCAGCCGTAGCCTGCGTTTGCCGCGGTCGCAGTGAAATAGGGCTGGAAATTGAGCGCCTGCCATCTGATGAAAGTGTCGCCCGAGAAACCGAGCGGATAGCGGTGCGAGCCGACTCCGCCGTAGCGCGAGAGAATAAGCGGTATGTCGCCGTTTTCGGCGTTATCAAGGTAATGATAATGGTTCAGCGCAATCAGCGGGTCGAGTCCCGGGACTTCCGAATGCTTTCCCTGCTGCCAGTCAATCCACCAGAAATCGACGCCGTCTTTCTCATAGGGCTTGTGGACTATATCAAAATATGAATTCCAGAATTTATCGCTTCCGCACTGGAATTTCACCGGTTCGCCGCTCTTAGGGTCAATGCCGTTTGCCTTCGCCATTTCGGGATACATATCCTCGAATTTACGGACTCCGTCGGCCGGGTGAAGATTCAGAGTTACTTTGAGATTTCTCTTTTTGAGTTCTTTCAGGAATTCCTTATAATCGGGGAAAAGATCAGTGTTCCAGCTGTAGCCGGTCCAGCCGCCGTCGTTTGCGCCGAACTTCTCTTTGACCTTTACCCAGTGCCAGTCCATATCGACGGTCGCGACAGTCAGCGGAATATTCTCTTTCTCGAATCTGTCCATGAGTGAGAGATATTCTTTATCCGTATAGGCATGATATCTGCTCCACCAGACGCCGAGCGCGAATCTCGGAACGAGCGGAGTGGGGGATGAAATCATATAAAAAGCCTGCATAGCGGCGCGGTAATCCTTGCCGTATGCGAAGACATAATAGTCTTTACCTCCCTCGCGGGGCTTGAAACTGCCGTCTTTATCAATCAGCATGCTTTCGCTGTCATCATAGAGATAAACGCCTTTTTCGGTAAGAAAACCGTCGCCGAGCGGGACTCTGCCGAAGCCGCGGTCGAGAGTGCGCGCAGTGCCCTTGAGATTCTTCTGCTCGCCGAAGACGAGGATTTCGGTTTCTTCTTCCTCGTCGTTTTCTTTGCCGGCGGCCTTTGCGGCCTCGCGTTCAGCTTCTTTTTTGCTGCCCTCAAGTATGATGCATTTCGGAATTCCGTTTTTGATTTCGAATGTTATATCC
>JAFZOE010000184.1 GCA_017552845.1 Clostridia bacterium | reverse complement strand
TCATCAGCAGCGCTCCCGAGTAAACCTCGCCGGAGGCATCGTCAACATAATATTTGTCGGGATCGAGGCCTCTGAGCCTGAGGAAAAATGCGTTGTCGTGAGGCTTTCTCATAACGACGCTTGTAAGCAGGGCCTCCTCTTTGTCTTCGGAAACAAACATCCACGCCGCCCTGCGGTCGTTCTCCCAGGGGGAAATAAGGCGGTAAAGGTCACCGCTGCGGATTAAATCGTAGTATTTATGGTATTCGCTGACCTGTTCTTTGATAAGCTCGATGTCTTCGGGAGTGAAGGTATTCGGGTCGAGCTCATATCCGAAAGTGCCCCAGAGAGCTACATTTCCTTTGGTTTCAAAGCCTGCGCGCCTGCTGGCGGAAACGTGGGCGCCCATGACGGAGGCGGGATAGCAGAGCGAAGTGCCGAACTGGATATCTATGCGGTCAATCGGGTCGGTATTGTCGCTGCACCAGATCTGCGGCGAGAAATAGAGGGTTCCCGGATCGAATCTGCCGCCGCCGCTCGAGCAATTTTCAAGCAGTAAATCGGGAAAATCAACGGTCAGCCTGTCCATAATCTCGTAAGTGCCGAGAATGAAGCGGTGGAATACTTCCTTCTGCCTCTCAGGCGGGAGCGCGGGCGAACCCGCTTCGGTGATGCATCTGTTGTAATCCCATTTCACATAGTCAATCTTGTTTTCGCCGATGACTTTTTTCATCATTTCATAGATGTAATCGCGGACTTCCTTGCGCGACCAGTCAAGCACATACTGCTGACGGGCTATTGACTTTTCCCTGCCGGGCACGTGAATACACCAGTCGGGGTGCTCTCTGTAAAGATTGCTGTCGTGTGAGACCATTTCGGGCTCATACCAGATACCGAATTTAATACCGAGCGCGTTGATTCTCGCAATGAAATCCTTCAGCGGACCGCCGAGTTTCTCTTCGTTTACCTGCCAGTCGCCGAGCGATGAGGTATCGTCGTCCCTCTTCCCGAACCAGCCGTCATCCATGACGAGCATATCGATACCGATTTCCTTGGCCCTTTCGGCGAAGGTGACGAGCTTGTCGCCCGTGAAGTCCATGCCCGTCGCTTCCCAGTTGTTTATGAGGAGCGGACGCTTGATATGGGCCCATTTGCCGCGGATAAGATGATTTGTATAGAGGCGGTGGAAAATACGGCTCATGCCGCCGAGACCGTCGGGACTGTAAACCATGACCGCCTCGGGCGAAGAGAATTCCTCTCCGGGTTCGAGACGCCAGCCGAAAGCGTCGGGATTGATACCCATAAGCACTCTCGTTGCGCCGTGAGCGTCGATTTCGGCGCTGAATTCGAAATTCCCGCTGTAGACGAGATTGAAGCCGTATGCGTCGCCGTTTTCTTCGGTCGTGTTCCTGCCGACTATCGCGCCGAACGGGTTCTGGGCGTGGCTCGAGCTGCCTCTTTTGCTTGAAACGCCCTGCTTTTTGCGCCCGAGCGGAGCTCTTTCAAATGTGCGTTCCTTCAGCCAGTCGCCGTAAAGGGTGATCATATCGAATTCGTTGGTGTTGAAATCCACGCATGAGCTGAATACTCTCTCAATATCGGCGGGTCTGTCGGATGCATTGATAACCTTGACAAAGCGCGTCATTGCGCCGTAATTATTAAAAACGGTATAATACAGAATTGTCCTGATTCCCGTCACGGCATCCTCGGTGAGAATCTCGAGCGTATCGGCATCGGAATCCGTATTCACATGGAGCGAGGGAAGACCGTCAATGCGCGGCTTTCCGGGATAAATCTTATGGGAAACATAGCGCAGATCAGTCGCATTGTTGCCGTCCGCGTTTCTTACCGAAAAAGCCGAAGAACGGAAGTCGCCCGTCCCCTCGCAGGGATACTCGAAGGTATTGACATCGGGCGAAAAGCGTCTGTCTTCAATATTGATATTCTGCGGAGAAACCGAGCCGAACCAATTCATCAAAAACTTATGATTTTTCAGATTCGTATCGGGTATTTTCGCGCCGTAATAGAGATGAGTCAGGTAATTCTGCTCGTAAATCTCGATTACATAGCTTGAGGTAGCGGTGTCGAGCTTGAAAATCTTTCTTTCGGAATCAAATGAAATTGGCATTATTCTGCCTCCTCGAGGATTTTTTTGAGTATTGATTCGTCTGCAGGACAGAAGTCATAAAGAGGAATTTCGGCAGGGGTGATAAAGCGGATATCGTCGTGCTCAAGCATCTGAGGCTCTGCGTCATCCTTGATTGAAGCGTTGAAAACAGTGAGGTGAATCGAAATATCGGGATAAATGTGGTCTACTTCGGCAAATATGTCGCCTACCTCAATCTCAACTCCGATTTCCTCCCTGCATTCGCGGATAAGCGCCTCCTGCGGCGTTTCGCCGCTCTCCGCCTTGCCGCCGACAAACTCCCATTTCAGCCCTCTGGCCTTATGGGCGGGACGCCGGCATATCATGAATCTGCCTGCGCGGCGGATAAGCGCCGCCGATACCTGAACCATGGCTTTCACCTGCCTTTTCTCCTCTGTTATTTTATGAAATTACCGACAGATTGTCAAGAATTATTGCGAAGCGGTGTCATTTATTGTGAAAATTGTGTTGTTTACAAATTAAAAATTAAATGATATAATATCGGCAGATTTCGGGCGGATTATCCTCCGCCCCGCCGAAAGGACATTATCTATGAAATATCGCAGCACAAGAGACAGCAGCGTCTCAATCACCTCATCCGAGGCTATCACAAAGGGAATCTCCGCAGACGGCGGGCTTTTTGTCCCCGAGGAAATCCCCTCCCTCACACTTGACGAAATAAACGCTCTCGTCGGCGAAAGCTACATAGGCAGAGCGAAGAATATTCTCGGCCGTTTTCTCACGGATTTCACCGCTGAGGAGCTTGATTCCTGCGTAAGAGGCGCATACGGCAGCCGATTCTCGAGCGAGAAGGTCGCCCCCGTGGTCGAAATCAAAGAGGGCATGAATATTCTCGAGCTCTTCAAGGGCCCGACCTGCGCTTTCAAGGATATGGCGCTTCAGATACTCCCCCGTCTGCTGACCGTCGCGAGCAAAAAAGTTGCCGACGGCACAAAGATTGTTATCCTCGTTGCCACTTCGGGCGATACGGGTAAGGCCGCGCTCGAGGGCTTCAGAGATGTTGAGAATACTCAGATTCTCGTATTCTACCCGAGCGACGGCGTCAGCCCGATGCAGAAGCTTCAGATGTGCACCCAGGAGGGCGCGAATGTAGCCGTTTCGGCAATCAGAGGCAATTTTGACGACGCACAGACAGGTGTTAAACAGATTTTTACCGATGATTCCATTATTGCAAAACTCGCCGAAAACAATATGGCCTTCTCCTCGGCCAATTCAATCAACTGGGGCCGTCTCGCACCGCAGATTGTTTACTATATTTCCGCCTACTGCGACCTGATTGAGCAGGGCAGAATCAAATGCGGAGATAAAATCAATATTACGGTTCCGACCGGCAATTTCGGCAACATTCTCGCGGCTTACTATGCCATGGAAATGGGACTGCCCGTCAATAAGCTCATCTGCGCTTCGAATTCGAATTCCGTGCTTACCGATTTCCTCACCACCGGAACCTATGACAGAAACCGTAAATTCTATACCACCATCTCCCCATCCATGGATATTCTGATTTCCTCCAACCTTGAGCGCCTGCTCCATTCGGCCGCAG
>JAFZOE010000183.1 GCA_017552845.1 Clostridia bacterium | reverse complement strand
GAGAATTTCGATAGGCAGGTCGGCGCCGTTTGCCATAAAGATTTTTGAGGGCTTCTGATTGGGGTTGCAGCCGTATTTGAGTTCAAATTCTTTCATTTCGCTTCTCCTTATTTGTTTTTGTTGATGAGTCTGTTTGTTTCTTCGCCGGTCGCGAGGTCTGTATATCTGACATAGAGTGAAATCTTGTTGTCAGCGTCGAGCGCGTTCCAGAGAGTGTCGGTGAATTCGTCGATATCGTTGCCGACAAATACTCTCTCGGGCTCGCCCTGGAAGGTCGGAATCGGATTGCCGTCGGTCACATAGGTATGAATGAAGTGGCCGAGACCGGGGAGGGGATTATATGAGAAAGTGTATCTGTTGCAGGCGGTGCCGTCGGCGTCCGCGCTCTTGAGAATACTCATCTCATAGGTGAAGTCATTATCGCCGAAATATGAAACGGCGCTGATTCTCGGGGTGAAGTTCGGCTTGTCGGGCTCGAATTCCCTGCTTGTCAGCGCGCAGGAGAAGGATTTGCCCGCCTTGAGACCGTCATAAATCGTGTCGGTCTGGTCGCCGTTAGTGACTATCAGAGCGTTTTCATATCTGCGGATTGCCGCGTAGATAATAAGGCTCGGATCCTCGACCTTTGATGCGTCAAAGGGCTCGGTGAAAACTTCGCCGTCTTTCTCGGTGAATATTCTGTTTCTGCTGTTTGCGCTTCTGCCCATGATGAAATAGGCGGAAACCGCGCTCCTGCCGTCTGCGCTCTTGCCGACTATGATTCCTCTGCCTACATAGGGGTTGCCGGTGATGAGTTCGTCGATTTTGTTGATTTTGTAAATATCCATAATTACCCTCCCGTAATTTCTTTGCTTATCAGTTCAACGGCCCTGGGAAGAATTATCCACTCGGCCTGTTCCATTACTCTCTTCTGCAGAATTTCGGGCGTGTCGCCCTCTTCAATCTCAACGGCCTTCTGCAGTATGATTTTGCCGCCGTCGGGAATTTCATTTACGAAATGCACCGTGGCGCCCGTTACCTTGACTCCCTTCGCGAGCGCGGCCTCGTGGACCTTCAGTCCGTAGAAGCCCTCTCCGCAGAATGACGGAATCAGAGACGGATGAACATTGATTATTCTCTCGGGGAATCTGTCGGTAAAATTCTTGCTGAGTATGCTCATGAATCCCGCGAGAACGATTAAATCGATATCCTCGCTCTCGAGCGTTTCGATTATCTTCGCCTCAAACGCTTCGGCACCGCCGCATTCCTTCTTCGTAATGACTGCGGTCTTTATGCCGTTGTTTTTCGCCCTCTCAAGAGCGTATGCGCCGGGATTATTCGAAATCACTATCTGCAGCTTCGCGGAGGTGATAATTCCCGAATTGACTGCGTCGATTATCGCCTGCAGATTGGTGCCGCCTCCCGAAACGAGCACGGCAACGTTTGCCTTGTCTTTCATCTTTTCACCTCAGTTGAGCGTGATTTTGTTTTCGGATTCTTCAATCCTGCCGATTACATAGGCGTCCTCGCCGTTTGCCTTGAGAATTTCAAGAGCGGTGTCAACATCTTCGGGAGCGACGACTATACTCATGCCGACGCCCATGTTGTAGGTGTTGAACATATCCCTCTCGCTGATATTGCCCGTTTCGGCAAGCAGTCTGAATATCGGCAGAATTTTTATATCGGCTTTGTTGATAACCGCGCCGAGGCCGTCGGGAATGCTTCTCGGAATATTCTCATAGAAGCCGCCGCCCGTGATATGGGATATGCCCTTGACCTTAACCTTCTCAAGCAGGGCGAGAACGGGTTTTACATAAATTTTCGTCGGAGTCAGCAGCGCTTCGCCCAGGCTCTTTCCGCCGAGCGCTTCAAGCGGAGTCTTTATATCCGCGTTTTCAACGTCGAACACTTTTCTGACCAGCGAGAAACCGTTTGAGTGAACGCCGCTCGAGGGCAGGGCGATAATAACGTCGCCGGCCTTCATGGTCTTGTTGTCGATTATCTTATCCTTGTCGACTATGCCGGTGCAGTAGCCCGCGAGATCGTATTCGTCAACGGGATAGAAGCCGGGCATCTCCGCAGTCTCGCCGCCTATAAGCGCCGCTCCGGACTGAACGCAGCCCTCGCATACGCCCTTGACGATATCCGCAATCTTTTCGGGATAATTCTTGCCGCAGGCAATATAATCAAGGAAATACAGCGGCTTTGCGCCCGCGCAGATGATATCGTTGACACACATCGCGACGCAGTCTATGCCGACCGTATCATGCTTATCCATGAGGAATGCGATTTTGAGCTTTGTTCCGACGCCGTCCGTGCCGCTAACGAGCACCGGCTTTGAAATGCCGGTCAGGTCAAGTTCAAACAGGCCGCCGAAACCGCCGATATCAGTATCCGCGCCGGGGACCGCAGTCCTCGCTATATGTTTTTTCATCAGTTCAACAGCTTTGTAGCCTGCAGTTATGTCAACGCCCGCCGATGCGTAGCTGTCTGATTTTGATTGTGTATTCATAGCTTATTCCTTTCGTTCCGGCAATAGGTGCAGAATTATTATCACCTATGCCTTCAGACTTATTCCTTTCCGTTCCAGCAATAGGTGCAAAGGTCATCCTCGTCAATGCCTATTGCCTTGATAATTCCTTCGAGAGACTGGAATTCAAGCGATGAAAAATTGAACTTATCGCAGATTGCCTTCCTGAGCGCTTTGCCTCTCTCGGTGTTGCCGTCGGAATATTCCTCAATATGATTGAAGCCTTCCTCGCCCTCGAGCTCGACTATAACCCGTCTTGCTATAAGCTCCATATCGCTGGTTGAGCGCGAGAAGTTGAGATATTTGCAGCCATACATAATGGGCGGGCAGGCGGAGCGCATATGGACGGATTTCGCGCCGTTTCCGTAAAGGAATTCAACTGTCTCCTTGAGCTGTGTGCCCCTGACTATCGAGTCATCAACAAAGAGGAGGTTCTTGTCCCTGATCAAATCGAGCACGGGGACCTGCTTCATTTTCGCGATTCTGTTTCTCTCGCTCTGCATCGTCGGCATAAAGCTTCTCGACCAGGTCGGAGTGTATTTGATAAACGCTCTCGCGTAGGGAACATGGGCGTTGTTGGAATAGCCTATTGCGTGAGCAGTGCCCGAATCGGGAACGCCGCCGACAAAATCTATTCCCTCGGCGTTGCCGAGCTCTTTATCGTGCTCGGCCATAATCGCGCCGTTTCTGTTTCTCATCATCTCGACGTTGACTCCCTCATAGGTCGCGGTCGGGTAGCCGTAATAGCTCCAGAGGAAAGCGCAGATTCTTTTCTTCTTGCCGGGAGGGGAGAGCTGTTTGATTCCGTCGGGAGTAATCTCGACTATCTCGCCCGGCCCAAGCTCCTTCTCGTCAACATAGCCGAGCTTCTGATATGCGAAGGATTCAAAGGTGACAGCGTAGCCGTTCTCGCCCTTGCCGATAAGCACGGGCAGTCTGCCGAGGCGGTCGCGCGCAGCGATTATGCTGCCGTCGTCGCGCAGCAGGAGGATTGAAGCTGTGCCCTCAATCGATTTCTGGGCAAATCTTATGCCCTCGGTGAAATCGCTTTTCTGATTTATCAGAGCGGCGACGAGTTCTGTCTGATTAATTTTGCTTCCCGTCATCGCGTTGAAATGGCCGCCGCTGAATGAGAGGAACTGCTGGATAAGCTCCTGAGAATTATTGATGATGCCGATAATGCAGATGGCGTAGTTGCCGAGATTTGAGCTTATAAGCAGCGGCTGGGGATCTGTGTCGCTGATGCAGCCGATTGCCGAGGTGCCCTGCATCTCCTCAAATATCTTGTCAAACTTGGTCCTGAAAGGGGAGTTCGTGATATTGTGAATCTCCCTCTGAAGACCGATTTCTTTATCATAGACGGCGATGCCGCCTCTTCTTGTGCCGAGATGTGAATGATAGTCCGTGCCGAAGAATACGTCGCTCAGACAGTTCTCTTTTGATGTGATTCCGAAAAATCCGCCCATATTATCTCTCTCCGTTAATCTTTAAGTTTATTCATCACGTCCGCGTCTTTCGCGAGGACTGCCGCGGCGTCTTTGTTTCTTTTGTCAATCAGCTTCTGCCTGAGCCCGTCATCCTCAACCGCGAGAATCTGAGCGCAAAGTAAAGCGGCATTAACTCCTCCGTTTATCGCGACAGTGGCTACAGGTATCCCCGAGGGCATCTGAACTGTGGATAAAAGGGCGTCAATGCCGTCCAGTGTTGTTGATTTGCAGGGTATGCCGATAACCGGCAAAACGGTGTTTGCCGCTATTGCTCCCGCGAGATGCGCGGCCATGCCTGCGGCTGCAATGATTGCGCCGAAGCCGTTCTCCGCGGCTGATGACGCGAATTCCTTCGCCTGCTCCGGAGTGCGGTGCGCCGAGTAGATATGCACTTCGTAGGGGATGGAGAATGCGTCGAGGGTATCCGTGGCCTTCCTGATTACGGGAAGGTCGCTGTCGCTGCCCATGACAATTCCGACTTTTTTCATTTTTCTGCCTCCTTAAATATATCGATAAAAATTACAAACAAATAAAAAGAGTGCACTTCATCCCGGGGAATCCGAGATAAGTGCGCCCTGACGTCCAGCTAACCCGTCGGCTGCCTCTATATACTATATTTAGTAACTAAAGTATAACAAAACTACTATATAATGTCAATATAATAATTAAAAATTACTTTTTGCACAAATCTGAAAGGGAAATAAAGAGAATATTGATTATTATTCCGAAATATCCGGGCAAAGAAAAAGCACCGGCCGAATGACCGGTGCCTGTCTTATTATTCTTAATCGAGTTTCGCCTTGAGATAATTCTCGTAGAAATCCTGAACTCCCGCGTAGAAATCCTCAACCGAGCCGTCGTTTTTCATGACGTAATCCGCCATTTTTTCGCTCTCGCTCGTGTGGAAAATCTCTTCCTCGTGAATGTCGTTTTCGCGGAGTTTTTCAACGCTTTTGCCGTCTCTCTCGCTGCCTCTGGCGAGCATTCTCTGATAGCGGACCTCGTCATCGCTGATAACTACGTCGACCAGCACGAATTTGTCGCCGAATGCCTTCTTGAAGACCTCAATATCCGAGGGGGGACGGATGCCGGAAACAAGGAAATTCGGGCTGTCCGATTCCTTGATTTTCTTGACTATCATCTCGGGGAAGAAGGTCTGACCGTTTTCCGACATGTATTTTTTGGAAGTCGCGTGAAGATTGTCTCTCGTGAGCTCAAGGCCGTCATTCGTCGCGAGCTCGCGCACTACGTCGCCGATGGAAATCATCGGGAAATTATAGGTCTTTGCCACATATTCAAGGAAGAAATCCTTGCCTGTGCCGTTTTTGCCGACTGCTGCCAATACCATATGAATATACCTCCGGTTTTATATTTCGGGTATCTCGATTTCAATTTCTCTGCCGAGCTCGGCTGAGCGTGAAATACCGTCGATTATTGCCTGATTATAAAGGATTTCGCTGCTCGGAACTGGCGCCGCTCCGCCTTCCTTGACCGCGTCGCAGAAGGAGCGGATCTTGATGTCGAAGCAGTCCATGTCGTTTGATTTCTCGGGGATGACCGTCTCAATCTGCTCGCCCGCGATTTCGTGATAAATTACAAGCGGACCGCCGATGGAGCCGTTCCAGCATTCGGTCGAGGGAACTCTGACCGAGCCCTTGGTGCCCATGATTATCGTGTCGCCCGGGGTGTCGAGGTTCATTGCCCATGCGATTCTGAAGTCGAGAATGATATCGCCCTCGAGGCGGATGAAGCCTGCCGCGAAATCGTCAACGCCGAATACGTCGTGATGCTCGTAATCGGGTGATTTGCCGAAGAAATCGGATTTATAGCCCGTAACCGTCAGGGGCTTCGGGTATCCGATTGAATTGAGAACCATATCGAGCGAATAGCAGCCGATATCGCCCAGAGCGCCGATTCCCGCGGTCTCTTTCTCAATAAAGGAGGTGCCGAACGGAGTCGGGATGCCTCTTCTTCTGCCGCCGCCTGTCTGGATATAATATATTCTTCCGAGCTCGCCGGACTGGCAGATTCTCTTGAGCATCTTCATATTCTCGTCAAAACGCGGCTGGAAACCGATTGAGAGAACCGCGTCGCTCGCTTTATCCGCCTTGCAGATGGCGACCGCCTCGTCGAGAGTGACGCACATCGGCTTTTCGAGCAGGACGCTCACGCCGTGGTTGAGCGCGTAAATTGTGCACTCCGCGTGCGTTGCGTTATAGGTGCAGACGCTGACGGCGTCGCACATATCCGAATCTATAAGTTCCTTGTGGCTCGGGAAGAATTTGACATTTTCGCCCACATTGTATCTCTCGCAGAATGCCTCGGCCTTGCCGGGGATAAGGTTTGCCAGCGCGACTATCTCAACGTCGGGGCATTTCTGATAAGCCTTGACGTGCGCCTCGGCAATCCAGCCCGTGCCGATAATGCCGACTCTGAGCTTTTTGCTCATATCAATTTCCTTTTTTGCGCTGTGATCCTCTTTGAAAGCATCAAGAATATTCTCTGACATATTTATCCTCCTTATTACCAGCCGAGTGATTTAAGATATTCTCTGCTGAGTTTTACCGAATTGAGCGGGGTGTCGCCTTCTGCGGGATTATCCTGCTCGACAACCACCCATTCCGAGCCCGCTTTGAGCGAGGCGTCGAGAATTGCGGGCATATCCTGAACTCCGTGTCCGACGGGCATAAACGAAAATGTATTTGCCGCCGCTTCCTCTTCATTATCATCGATTCCGATGAGTTTATAGAGCGGCTTGTCGGACTTCTGCCCCTTGAAATCTTTCAGATGAACAACGGGTGAGCGTCCCGAATATTTAAGAATATATCCTGCGGGATTCTCGCCGCCGACATTGACCCAGCAGGTGTCGAGTTCCGTCTTGAGAAGGTCCTCGTCTATTGAATCGTAAAGTATATCGAGCGCGTATTTGCCGTCAATCTTCACGAATTCAAAATCGTGGTTGTGATAGAGCAGCTGTATGCCGAGTTTCTTCGCTTCTTCCGCGATTTTTCTGATTCCCTCGATTGTCGCTTCCCAGCCGTCAGTTCCCGGTCTGCATTCCTCTGTAAGATAGGGGACCGCAACGTATTTACAGCCGATTTCGGCGTAATCCGCGAGCACTCCTGCGGGGTTTTCGAGCATGTCATAGTAGGGAACATGCGCCGATATCGGGGTGATACCGGTTTCTTTGCAGAATGCGGCGATTTTTGCCGGCTCGTTGCCGAAGAGGCCTGCGAATTCAACGCCGTCATAGCCGAGTTCCTTCATCCTGCGTATGGTTCCGAGCAGATCCTTCTCGGCCTCGTCCCTGACTGAATAGAGCTGAACTGCTACGGGTAAACTCATAATTATCATCTCTCTTTCGGAGTATTTAATTTTCCATTTCAAATGATATCATATAATTCGTCAATATACAAGAAATTATTTTATAAAAATCAAAATTTACTCTTTTATTTTTGCGCAACATATAGTATAATCGGTATATAATATTATCTATATATTGTCCGGAGGCGTTATGGGAAGAGCTTCATCCAAAGAGAATAAAAATATTTATCAGCTCTCGCGCGAGGAGTGCGGGCTGACCAGGGCGCAGGCGAGCGAAAAGCTGGTCTGGATATCCGATTCGCGTATCGAAAAAATCGAGAGCGGGAAATGCGCCGCCACTCCCGAGGAGGTCCTCGAGATGGCAAAGGCATATAAAAAGCCCGGCCTCTGCAACCACTATTGCAGCAACGAGTGCGCGATAGGCAAAAAATACGTTCCCGAAATCGAGGAGAAGTCACTCTCCGAAATCGTGCTCGAAACCCTCGCCCTGCTCAATAAACTGCAGGGGCAGAAGGACCGCCTTATTGAAATCACTTCCGACGGCGTTATTCATGATGACGAGATAAAGGATTTCGTGATGATAAATCACTATCTCAAGCATATATCGATGAATGTCGATAATCTCAAACTTTGGTTTGATGAAAAAATCGAATCGGGAGAGGTCAACAGAGACATTCTCAAAAAAGTCATCGACGAGCTCGGCGAAAATATCTGACAGACCGCGTCTGTTGAATATATATGGGATAACGGAGGTAAATTATGAATCTCAAGACTACATTTTTAACCAGAATCGTTTCGGTATTGCTTACTTTTCTGATTCCGCTCAATCTGT
>JAFZOE010000182.1 GCA_017552845.1 Clostridia bacterium | reverse complement strand
TCTTATCGGTTTTCATTGTTCTGCGGATTCTTTCAATAACGTGCTTCTCGACGTCAGAACTGATTTCGGGAATAACTATCGCGGTAGCACCGACAGCAATACCGGAATTAAGCGTAAGGTCGCCGCATCTGTTGCCCATAACCTCGATAACCATACATCTGCTGTGAGATTCAACAGTATCTCTAACTCTGTCAACCATCTGCATAATGGTATTGAGGCAGGTATCGTAACCGATTGTGTAATCGGAGCATACTATATCATTATCAATTGTTCCGGGAATACCTATGCAGGGAATGCCTCTGAGAGAAAGATCTCTCGCGCCTCTGAAAGAACCGTCGCCGCCGATTACAACAATACCTTCGATTCCGTATTTTTTACAGGTTTCTATAGCGGCCTGCATGCCCTCTTCTTTTTTGAAAGCAAGGCATCTTGCGGTATGCAGCATAGTGCCGCCTCTGTGGATAATATCGGAAACGGAACGGATATTCAACTCTCTGAGATCATCATCGATAAGGCCCTGGTAACCGTTATTGATTCCGTAAACCTTCATGCCGCTTTCGCATCCGGCTCTTACAACAGCTCTTATAGCAGCATTCATGCCCGGCGCGTCGCCGCCGCTTGTCAATACAGCAATTGTGTTCATAAAATATATCTCCTTACTAAACAAATACTGGAATATATTACACTTTTTAATAATAAAAGTCAAGAAATAAGCCGTTATTGATTGAAAATTACATTATCTGAGCCCAATATCTTCTTTAATTCCCTAAGCATAACTTCATTGCAGTCACATTTTCCGGCATTAATATACTTTTTGCTGTCAGCATAATAGAAATAGGCCGGTTCAGTTCCTTCAAATATTGATAACAGATTCTTGCAAATTTTAATCTGTGGGGATTCGGATGTATCAAATCTGAGGAATAATCCTTTTTTTACAGATTTATTCTTAACGTTTTCTTGCTTTGGCTCTTTTGATTGAGTTTCCTTATCGGGAATACTGTCAATCTCGGGAATCTTTTCAAAACTGACAGCAATTATGCTGACAGTAGAATCGTCATTATGAGAAACTCGGCCATGAAGTAAGACTGTATTTCCCGATATAAGATAACTTCTGAAATCTTCGTAAACCTTCGCAAAAACAATCGATTCACATGGTGCAGTTATATCCTCAATCTGAAGAAATGCCATGACGCTGCCATTCTTAGTGGATTTCTTTTTGACTTCGTTTATCTGCGCCAAAAGTGTTATATTCTTATTGTCATGGTATTTAAGTTTGTCATTAAGAATATCGGAAATTCTATCACATCCGATTTTTTCAGAAACCGCAGAATTCTTTTCAAGAGGATTGCCGGAAATATATATACCGGTAACATCTTTCTCCATTCTAAGAAGTTCAGACTGAGAATAATCCTCCGCTTCTGCAAATTCGAAATCTTCATAATCTCCGGTATCTGCATCAAGATCACCGAATCCGATCTGACCTGCAATATTGCCATTTCTGTCAGTTTCTATAAGATTGATAATCTGTTCTATTGATTGAAGCATCTGCCTGCGATTTGCACCGAGATTATCAAAAGCGCCACATTTAATTAGGCTTTCGCAAGCGCGCCTGTTGAATTCATTTCCGATAAGGCGGGAACAAAAATCATATAAAGATGAGAATCTGCCATTCATATTTCTTTCGGCAATCATTTTAGAAATAAACCCTCTGCCGACATTCTTGACCGCCGACAAGCAAAATACAATTCCTTCATCGCTTGCCGTAAAAGCGTTTTCGCTCAGATTTACATGCGGAGGCAGGATTTTAATACCGAGCGAATTACAAGCGGAAATGTATTCCGAAATCTTTTCGGGACGATCTATAAAACTCGTCAGAAGAGCCGCAAAGTATTCCTTGGGATAATGGCATTTTAAGTAAGCGGTCTGATATGAAACGTAAGCATATGCTGCTGCATGAGCTTTATTAAATGCGTAACTTGCAAATGATACCATTTCATCAAAGAGCTTATCGGCAGCTTTTTCGCTTACTCCCCTGCCCTTTGCACCTTCGACAAATGCACTTCTCTCTTTAAGCATAACATCGTGCTGTTTTTTTGACATAGCGCGTCTGACAATATCCGCTCTGCCGTAAGAATAACCGGCTACTTCGCGGCATATCTGCATAACCTGCTCCTGATACACCATACAGCCGTAAGTAACATCGAGAATATTCTTTAACTCAGGGATATCATACTTAATAGAGCTTTTATTTCTCCGGTTTGCGACATATGTATCGATATATTTCATCGGTCCGGGTCTGTATAGAGCTATTACTGCAATTAAATCCTCAAGGCTTTCTGGTTTGATTCTTGTAAGAACGCGCTTCATGCCATCAGATTCAAACTGGAATACTCCTTCGGTTTTACCCTGCGAAAACATTTCGTAAGTTTCTTTATCATTGAGATTTACTTTTGAAATGTCAAAACCGGGATTCGTATTTCTGATAGATTTAATAGCATCATTAATTACAGTAAGAGTTCTGAGCCCGAGGAAATCCATTTTTAGAAGACCGAGTTTTTCAAGACCTTTCATCGTGAACTGCGTAACTGTGTTATCATCATTCTTGGCAAGAGGAACATAAGTATCGACCGGATCGGCAGTAATGACGATACCTGCAGCATGAGTCGAAGCATGCCTCGGCATACTCTCAACTTTGGAAGCGAGGTCAACTATATCTTTTACCTCTTTGTCAGATTCATATAATTCACGCAGTTCATCCGATTCCCTGAGCGCTGAGTCAATAGTGATATTCAGTTCATTTGGGATAAGCTTTGCTATTCTGTCAACATTTCCGTAAGCAGAGCCTTTGACTCTTCCGATATCACGAACTGCCTGCCTAGCTGCCAGTGTTCCGAAAGTAACTATCTGAGCAACATGATCTGCGCCGTATTTTTCAATGACATAATCAATTACTTCCTGACGTCTTTCATAGCAGAAATCTATGTCAAAATCGGGCATACTTACTCGCTCGGGATTGAGAAACCTTTCGAAAAGCAGATTATATTTCATTGGGTCGATACCCGTTATACCGATGCAGTATGCGCAGATACTTGCGGCACCCGAACCTCTGCCGGGGCCTACTGGAATGCCTTTACTTTTTGCATAGTTTATGAAATCATGAACTATCAGATAATAATCTGTATAGCCCATGGAGTTGATTACATCGAGCTCGTAATTGAGTCTGTCAACATATTCTTTAGGCGGATTATCTCCGTATTTTTGTCTGAATCCGCGTCTGCACATATTATTGAACCAGTCTATATGGTCGCTGCCGTCGGGAATCTCAAAATGCGGAAGCTTGGTGTTGCCGAATTCAAATCTGAAATTGCATTTTTCTGCGATTACATTTGTATTCTCGACAGCCTGAGGACAGAAAGAAAAAGCTTCGAGCATTTCTTCTTCGGATTTAACATAGAATTCCTCGGTCTGAAAATCAAGGCCGGTTTCTTCGCCGATAATATGATTGGTTCCAAGGCAAATAAGAGCCTGCTGAACGATGCTGTCCTCTTTATTGATATAATGAGCGTCATTTGTCGCGGCAAGAGATATACCGGTCTCGTCGGAAAGCTTAATCAGGTCATTGTTGATTCTCAGCTGCTCTTTGAGACCGTGATTCTGAATTTCAAGATAATAATCATCGCCGAAAACGGATTTATACCATAGAGCGATTCCTTTAGCTTTATCATATCCGTCATTGAGTATGGCCTGAGATACTTCCCCGAAATAACAGCCGGAAAGGCAAATGAGGCCTTCGTTATATCGCGAAAGCAATTCTCTGTCGATTCTCGGTTTAATATAAAAACCGTTCACCCAGCTTTCGGATACGAGCTTTATCAAGTTCTTATAACCCGTTTCATTCTTACATAAAAGAATCAGATGATATCTTTCATTATCGATTCCGTGAACCTTGTCGGTGTATTTTCTAGGCGCAACATAAACCTCGCAGCCGATAATGGCTTTGATACCACGGCTCTCAGCCTGAGTAAAGAAATCCAGAGCACCATACATCACGCCATGATCGGATATGGCGCATGAAGTCTGACCCATGCTTTTAATTTTATCGAGCAAAGGTCCTATCCTGCAAGCGCCGTCAAGCAGACTGTATTCAGTATGAAGATGCAGGTGCGTAAAAGGCATCAGTTTTCTCCGTTTTCTTTAAGTTTATCTGCTGTTTCAACTATCTTATCAAGCCTGTGCTTTATTCCGGATTTTGAAACCGGATTTTCAAGCATAAGCGCAAGCTCACTAAGAGGCGCATCGGGATTATCAAGTCTTATTACTGCGAGTTCTCTGAGAGAATCGGGTAATATC
>JAFZOE010000020.1 GCA_017552845.1 Clostridia bacterium | reverse complement strand
TAGAGCGCGATTCTCACATATCTCGGAATCTTTTTGAAAAGCAGGCTCGCGAGAGTGCAGGTAACAATAAGGTCGGCGGCAATCAGAACCGCTATGAAAAGCGAATCTTTCAAGGTGGATGTGCCCGCTATTATCGAGCACAGGCCGACGCACTGAAACAGCACCGGGTTCTCGGTTATCGCTTCTTTGAGCGAAAAGCGTTTATTCTCATCCATCTGCGGCCACCTCCCTGCGCTTATTTATGCGGGGAGTAATGAAAGCCATTACGCGCCTTGTGAGTATATCAAGCAGAGGGCTGAATGCGTTCGCGAGCAGAACCGCGAAGCAGACAGGCTCCTCGAATACGCCGAGTTTTCTCATCGACATACAGATAACGCCGCAGAATACGCCGTAGACGAGCTTATCCCTCTTTGAAGAAGGAAGAGTTGAATAATCGGTAAGAAGGAACACCGCGGCAAACATGAGCGAACCTGAGGAGAGTTCCATAATGACCGATGAAATCCTGCTACCGTTTGAGCGCGGAAGCAGAAGGGCAAAGAGTATGCATGCGCCGAGGAAGCCGGCGGTTGCGAGCAGGGCCTCACGCCTGCGGAAGAGCAGGAATATGATACACGCAAGGAATACAACGATACAGCCCGTGCCCATGGGGCCGCAGATATTGCCGGTAATTATATCAAGGATATTCGCCCCGTTCATGCGCATTGAACCGCCGTGCATAAGCGTCGAACCGAGCGAAACGCCGGTCATAAAAGGTCTGCCCGGGGTGTAGCTGAATATCTCATCCCTGAAGCAGGCCGCCATAAATGCGAAACCTGCCGCGGCGGGGACAAACGGGACCTTCATTCCACCGCCGAACGGAATCTTGATTACAAACACAGCAAACGCGCTTGCAATCATGGGGATATATATAGATATTTCCGCAGGCATCATAAGCGCAATCATAACGCTCGAGCAGAGAGTGCTCAGATCTGCGGCGTAGTATTTCTTATAAATGATTATGCTGCCGAAAAAGTCGCAGACGAATCCCGTCACGATACAGACGGCGAGAGTGCGCACTGCATCAACCCCGTAATACCAGATGGAAAGGACACAGGGAAAAATGAGCATCAGCAGATAATCGCCGAAAATACTCAATGATTTTCTGTTTGCGGATCTGTTTTCGGTTGCCAAGGGTTTACCTCCGGATTATTCGGTCTTTGCGTTCTGTCTTAAAGCTTCTATCATTTCGGCGGCGTTTTCCGCTTTGAATACCGCGCTGCCGGCGACAAACACATTCGCTCCCGCCTTCGCGGCGACGGCAACGGTTTCTTTATTTATTCCGCCGTCAACCTGGATATCAAGACTGAGTCCGAGCCTGTCGGCTTCATTTCTTACGCCAGAAACTTTATCCATCATGTCATACATGAATGACTGACCGCCGAAGCCGGGCTCGACAGTCATCACAAGCACCATTTCCACTTTATCGAGATAAGGAAATACTGCGCTCGCTGGGGTGCCGGGTTTTAGGCTGATTCCCGCCTTTTTGCCGAAAGAATGAATCTTATCTATGACTTCACTGACATCGGAATCGCTCTCGTAATGGAAGGTGATTATATCCGCGCCTGCAGATACGAAATCATCAATGTATTTAAGCGGCTCCGAAATCATGAGATGAACATCGAAAATCATATCAACGAGCGGTCTTATTGCCTTGATTATGGGCGCACCGAAGCTGATATTCGGAACAAAATGCCCGTCCATGACATCGAGATGAAGCCAGTCGGCTCCGCCCTGCTGCATTCTGACCGCCTCGGCGCCGAGCTTAGAAAAATCGCTCGCGAGGACGGACGGTGAAATTTTAATCATACGAGTTCTCCGTTTCAAAATGATTATAATAACCCAATCATACTTATATTTAGTTGATTATATCATATATTAAAAAACAGGTCAATTATTTTAATAAAAATAATAAATAAGACTCTCCCCTTCCTTGACACCGAAATACATAAATGATAGAATATCAGCGGCAATAATCATACAGTGTAAAAAGGAGAAAAACTATGGCTAAAAACTATTTTGACCTTACGGGTCAGGTCGCAATTGTAACGGGAGCTTCGACCGGTCTCGGAGTCCAGATGGCTAAGGCTCTCGCGAACCAGGGCTGCAACATCGTTGCAATGGCACGCAGACAGAATCTCATCGACGAGGTTGCCGCGGAAATCGAGAAGGAATACGGCGTTAAGGCGATCGGCATCCGCTGCGACATCACCGATACCGAAAGCGTTGAGGCGGCAGTTGACGCGGCTCTCAAAGAATTCGGCAGAATCGACATTCTCATCAACAACGCTGGCACCGGCGGAGTCCATCCCGCAGAGGATATGCCCGATGAAACATTTGAGAACGAGATGAATATCGACCTTTTCGGCACCTTCAAGGTTGCCCGCGCAGTCGCTAAAAAAGCGATGATTCCCGCAAAATACGGCAGAATCATCAACATAGCTTCAATGTATGGCCTTGTCGGCAATAAGATTGCTCCCACAGCCTGCTATCACGCGGCAAAGGGCGGCGTAGTCAATCTCACAAGAGCTCTCGCGGCGGAATGGGGCGAGAAGGGCATCAATGTAAATTCAATCTGCCCCGGCTATTTCTACACTCCGCTCACCGAGGAGACTCTCAACTCCGAATTCTTCCAGAATTACGCAAAAACAATGATTCCTCTTGCAAGATACGGCAATGAAGGCGAGCTCGACAGCGCGGCCATTTTCCTTGCCTCCCCCGCTTCAAGCTATGTCAACGGCCAGAATATCGCTGTTGACGGCGGATATACCTGCATGTAATCGGGAATAAAAATAAGGTTTAATTCATAATAATATAAGCCCTCTCCTTCACGGAGAGGGCTTGAGCTTTTATTGATACTGAATAAACTGCCGTGTGAAAGCGTCAATGGAGTTTTCAAAATGATTGTAATCTATGTATTCATCGTTGCGGCTGTTTTCTTTGACTTTTCTGAACGCGACTATGAACATGACTATAACAAATACCGCCCAGACGAGGGTGCTAATATATCCGCCGAAGGTGGCGAGAAAATCATAGGCACCGTGAAGCAGAACGGGAATCAGAACCGCCTTGAATCTGCAGGAAGCGGCTTTCCCCTCATCTCCTCTGTAGCTCCAGCGTTTCGCCGCCGAATACCAGATTCCCATAAATACGCCGAAGCAGGCGTGGCCGGGAACGGCGGTTACGGCTCTGACTAACGCGGTTGTAAGGCCGAACTGATAGACATAGGAGATGTTTTCCCAGAGAGCGAAGCCGAGCGAGACAAACACGGCATAAACGACGCCGTCAAATGAGCAGTTGAAAAAGGGAGATTTCCAGGTGCGCTTTTTGAGGAGCAGATACTTGAATCCCTCTTCGGAGACGGCAACCACAATGAAATATTCCAGAATCTTATATATGAGCGATTCTTCCGAAAAGAATGTAAGCAGAATCTTTCCGCCGATAACCTCGGTAATCAGAGCGGCGAAGGTTGACAAGATTCCGAGAAAAATAAGGGAAACAAGCAGTCCCTTAGGCTCCTTGTCGAGTTTATCCGCCTTATATACTTTAATCAGCAGAAAGGCCGCGGGGATAATCGCGAGCACGGCGGGAATAAGCATAACCGAAGTAATTATCATAGATTAATTTTCCTTAAAAAGAGTATTACCGAGGCAGTCGATACCTACAAATACGGGAAATTCTTCAAGCTCAAGTCTTTTTATGCTTTCGCAGCCGAGCTCGGGAAACGCAATTTCCTCATAAGCCTTGATATGCTTGGCGCAGAGAGCGCCCGCGCCTCCGACGGCGCAGAAATAGACTGCCTTGTTGCGGATAACAGCCTGCCTGACTTCTTCGCTTCTCTCACCCTTGCCTATCATCGCGGCAAGCCCCAGATCGAGCAGGCGCGGCGAATAGGGATCCATCCTGCCCGAGGTTGTCGGTCCGCAGCTGCCGATAGGCAGATTCTCAGGAGCAGGTGTGGGGCCCGCGAAATAGATGCAGGCATCTTTTATATCAATGGGCAAATCCCTGCCCTCATCGAGCAGGGAAAAGAGTTTTTTATGCGCGGCGTCTCTTGCTGTGTAGCAGATTCCGCTGAGTTTCACCATATCGCCGGCGCGAAGGTCGGGAATACGGCTTCTTATATCTTTCAGATCAAACTCAAATAATGACATCTTATTCTCCGGGACAGATTTTTCAGATACCGAGCCGAGTTCCTCAATCAATGAATCAACGCTCTGCTTAATGGCGTCGAGCGAATAATTGAGATTGACCTGAGCGGTCGTAACTCTCTCGCCCGCCGAGCGGATATCGGATGCCGCCGAATTGATTGAAGCGCCTGCTGTTTCAAGGGCTTTGCCGGCAGTTTCCTTGGCACCGTTCACAAGAGAATCGGAATATTTCATCGCATCCTGAATCAGCGCGCCCGACTTCTCGCCCGAGAACTTATCATAATCCGACGGATCTGCGGAAGCTTTTTCCTGAAGTTCCTGAATCTGCGATCTGAGGCTCTCGATTTCCGCTTTCAGTTCTTCATTCTCGGCTTGGAGCGCTTCAAATTCTTCTGCCGAAACACCTTCGGCGCACTCTGCGCTCTTTTCGCGCAGTTCATCCGCAAGGGAGACGTTTTCGCTCTGAAGCTTCTCGATATAATCAAGCACGTCCTCGCGTTTGAATCCGCCGAAAAGCGATTTTTTCAATAATCTGTCACTATTCATTATATAACCTTATTTCTTTAAAGAGATTGCTTTCTTTGTCTTCTCGGCAATGTTTGCGGCGTCAAGGCCGTAGATGTGAAGAAGCTCAACGGCGGGGCCGGATTTTCCGAAGACATCATTTACGCCGACTCTGACAACGGGAACGCAGGTTCCGCTCTCGCAGATTGCTTCTGCAACAGCGCTGCCGAGGCCGCCGATAATATTGTGCTCTTCGGCGGTTACGACACAGCCGGTCTTTGCCGCGGATGCGCAGATTGTTGCGGCATCGAGGGG
>JAFZOE010000181.1 GCA_017552845.1 Clostridia bacterium | reverse complement strand
TTACGCCGACCATGCCGCCGTCTGTTCTCTTGGTGAATTCTCTGGCGTAGTAGCCGCTCTGGGTGAAGATAACCGAGCCGTTTGCGAAGGGGTTGGCGTTCATGAGCGCGAGGCCCTCTTCAAAATCCTTTACTCTCTTGATGCAGAGAACGGGCCCGAATATCTCTCTCTGGCCGACTGTCATCTCGGGAGTTACATGGTCGAGGATTGTGGGGCCTACATAGAAGCCGCCCTCATAGCCGGGAACGACGGTATCTCTGCCGTCGAGAACAAGCTCCGAGCCCTCTTCGATGCCCTTGTTGATCCAGTCGATAACGCTCTTCTTATGAGCTGCGGTGACGACGGGGCCGAGATTGGTATCCTTCTCATAAGCGGGGCCGATTTTGAGCTCCTTCGCGAATTTGACGAGGTAGGAGACGAGTTTATCGGCGATGCTCTCCTGAGCTACGATTACGGGCAGGGCCATGCAGCGCTCGCCTGCGCAGCCGAAGGAGGAATTGATGATTCTGTGAGCGGCGCTCTCGATTGCGGCGTCCTCAAGCACGAGGCCGTGATTCTTCGCTTCGCAAAGGCACTGAACTCTCTTGCCGCTCTCGGCTGCTCTCGAATAAATGTGAAGGCCGACTGAGGTCGAGCCGACGAAGGTGATGCCCTTGACATCGGGGTGATCCATGAAGATTTCCGCTTCGTTTCTCGAGCAGGTTACTATATTGATAACGCCGTCGGGCAGGCCCGCTTCCTTCCAGAGCTCCGCGATTCTCATGCAGGTCATCGGAGTCATGGAAGCGGCTTTGAGAACTATCGTGTTGCCGCATGCGATGCACATCGGGGTCATCCAGCCCATCGGAATCATGCCGGGGAAGTTGAAGGGAACGATGCCCGCGAATACGCCGACAGGCTCTCTGTAGAGAGTGGTGTCATATCCGGAGGAGGTGTCGCGGATGCTCTCGCCCATAAGCAGCGAGGGAGCGGAAAGAGCGAGCTCAACGGGCTCCTTGACCTTGAGGATGTCGCCTCTCGCCTCGTTCCAGACCTTGCCTTCCTCTCTCGCGCAGAGTTCGGTCAGCTCGTCCATATGGGCAACGAGCAGATCGCGGAAGTCATAGATAATCTGGACTCTCTTCATTACGGGAACTTCGCTCCAGCCTTTGAACGCCTTCTTGGCGCATTCGACCGCGTAGTTTACCTCTTCCTTGGTGCAGCAGGGAGTCTGGGCAATGACTTCGCCGGTGCTCGGATTGTAGATATCCATATACTTGTCAGTTTTGGAATCGAGCCACTGACCGCCTGCGTAATACTGTAACTTTTTGACTGCCATAATTCTACCGTCCTTCTTTTTATAAGAATAATTTGTTTACCAATAAATAATTATATTACAATCTTTATCCGCTTGTCAATGAATTTCCCTGCGGATTTCGACCGCGATGCCGAAAAATGTGACCGGCAGCTTCGCAACCTGCTCCTTCGTATAGAATATCGAATCGTATTCGGGGTTTTCCGCTATGAGGAGAATCCCGTTTTCCTGCCTCTTGAGGCGCTTTATCGTCGCTCTCTCCCTGCCCTCGATCGCGACCACGATATCGTTGTCGTCCGCGTCGCTCTGAACGCGCACGATGACCTGATCGTTATCGTAAAAGAGGGGATACATGCTGTTGCCGTGAACACGCAGGGCGCAGTATTCGCCCCTGCGGGCAAGCTCGGGCGAAATCGCGACGAATTCGCAGATATCCTCATCGGCTATGAAGGTCATCTCGCCCGCCTGCACAACTCCCTTGACCGGAATCATGACCGGGTCGTCGGGCGTGTCGAGGCCGAGAATCGCGCCGATTGAGGTATGGAAAATCTGGCTGAGCGCGACGAGCATATCCGTGTCGGGATTCGTGCGCCCCTGCTCCCACTGGCTGA
>JAFZOE010000180.1 GCA_017552845.1 Clostridia bacterium | reverse complement strand
TGCCGACTCTGTCGCAGTCCGGATCGGTCGCGAGAAGCAGATCCGCCTTGAATTCTTTCGTCATTTCAAGCGCGCACTCAAAAACCTGCTGAATTTCGGGATTCGGATATGGGCAGGTCGTGAAGTTGCCGTCCGGCAGTTCCTGCTCTTTTACTACCTTTATATTTTTATAGCCCGCTCTCTCAAGCACCGTGCGAACGGGGATATTTCCCGTGCCGTTGAGAGGGGAGTAAATGATTTTTACATCGCTGTTTTCAACGATTTCGGGGTGAAGCGGTCTTTGAAGGCAGAGAGCATAGTATTCCTCGAGAATATCATCGGAAACATATTCGATAAGACCTTTTGCGAGTGCCTCGTCGAAATCCGTTGCCTTTATGCCGGTGAACATATCCGTCTTCTGAATATAAGCATAGGTCTCGGCGGCCGCCTCCTCGGTCATCTGATAGCCGCGGGGATCATAGCACTTGTAGCCGTTGTATTTTGAGGGGTTGTGGCTCGCCGTGATGACAATGCCGCTCGCGCACTTGAGCCGCATAACAGCGTATGATACAAACGGAGTAGGCTCGATTTTTTCATAGAGATAAACCTTGATTCCGTTCGCGGCAAGAATCTTTGCGCTCTGCTTTGCGAAGACGTCGCTCTTGATTCTCGAATCGTATCCGATTACAACCGAGCTGCCGCCCTTTGAATTGAGATAATCCGCGAGGCCCTGGGTTGCCTGACCTACCGTATATGTATTCATTCTGTTAGTGCCCGCGCCGAGAACTCCGCGCAGACCTGCAGTGCCGAATTCGAGATTTCTGTAAAATCTGTCAAGGATTTCATCTTCATTATCCGAAACCGCCTCAAGCTCCGCGTGAAGTTCGGCATCGCCTTCGGTGCCTTTGAGCCAGATTTCATAAAGTTCTTTTACATTATTCATCCCGTCACTCCTTGTAAAATAATTCCACCCTCTATTATAAAATATAAAGGGTGGATTGTCAATTATTTAATATTGCGGGAAACCGTCAAAAGATAAAGTCAGACGAATAAATCAATAAGGACGGTTATCATGCTCCAGAAGAAATTGCCGATACCGAGTATGTATTTAAGATTCCCGAGATCTTTATAAGGCGTGTCAATCTGCTTTTCAAAATGGGCGTTTCCGGTTTTTACGCTGCCCTCGTAGGTGAATATCTCGTTTTCGTAGTTTGTAACATCATTCTCATCGAGCGTTATCAGGCGGTAACCGTAGGGACCCGGCTTCGCCATTTCCGAGCCGTAGTTGAAGCCCATTTCTATACCGTCATAGGTGCCGGTAAAGCCCTCAATATGCTGATGGCCGAAGTATGAGCCGATAACGTCGCCCTGTTCTTTCCATGCCTTGAATAAAGGCGTCGGCTCGCAGGGAGCGTAGGCAAAGAAATTATAACCTGCCGCGGTTTCGGGATTGAGCCTGTAAAACTTGAGCCCCTTTGCTCTTGCGCCCTCATCAAACGGCGAGCATTCAACAAAGAGATTGCCGACATCGGCGGGCTGAATATGCTGGAATTCTATGGCAGGAACGACCTCTCCGCCGTTGGCTTCGGTGATTTCCGAGGATTTTTTCTTATACCACTCAATCTGGTCATCCTTCATGCCGTTTCTGCCCGTGTCCATTATCCAGAGATTGAATTTATCAGAGCCGTCGCTTCCTTTTATTTCAAGGTGATAATCTATTCTGCCTTCGGCATCGTCGCTCTCGTCAAACGCGAGAGAATTCGAATATTCCGAATAGAGCGCTAGCCATTCTTCATTTGAAACTGCAACTTTGTAATCGTTATTTCCCTGAACTATCGCAAAAGGCACTCCGGAGGCATCAAATATATCGAGCACCGCCTTCGCCGCCGCGCTGACATTCTCAAATGTCTTTTCCTTATCGACTTCCCCGTCCTTCTCGACCAGCACGCCTTCCCTGAAGGGCTCGTCGTCTATTCCGATATCGCCCGCGCGGCTGTCCTCAACCAGATCGCCCGTGAATACAATCAGATCGGGAGAAGCTTCCTTGATTGCCTGCTCAACGAGATTGAGCATATCCGCGGCGGGATGGTGGTCATCCTGTGTATCGGAAAGCACCAGTATCTTGAATTTTCCGTCTTTGAATCTGAGCTCGTTTCCGCTTCCCTCCGAATGGGAAAACACCGTAAAACTCATCAGCGTTACAGCCGCCGTAAGAATTGAAATAATCCTTTTCATTTTCTGCCTCCTCTGTCCGTGTTTTTTAACAGAATCAGTATAATTCAAACCGTATTTTCAGTCAAGCGAAAATGCGCAAGTGATGTCATTAAATACTCAAACGCAGACGGTTACGGACCCGGCACATAAAACACTTGATTTTATAAATAATAATTGTTATAATATTTTGGATATTTTTGTTATAAAGAAATTATATGATTTATAATTTGTTAACGGAGGAATCTGTTTATGTATAAGAAAGTTTCCGCAAATCTCGATTTCGTCCAGCGTGAAAAGGAAGTGCTCGATTTTTGGAAGGCAAATGACATCTTTGAAAAGAGCATGAAAATTCGCGAGGGATGCCCGACCTATACCTTCTATGACGGCCCGCCTACCGCAAACGGCAAGCCGCATATCGGCCACGTGCTCACGAGAGTTATCAAGGATATGATTCCGAGATACCGCACGATGAAGGGCAATTTTGTTCCGCGTAAAGCGGGATGGGATACCCACGGCCTGCCCGTTGAGCTCGAGGTTGAGAAGATGCTCGGTATCAACGGCAAGGAGCAGATTGAGGAATACGGTCTTGAGCCGTTTATCAAATACTGCAAGGAGAGCGTCTGGAAATATAAGGGGATGTGGGAGGATTTCTCCGGCACTGTCGGTTTCTGGGCCGATATGGATAATCCCTATGTTACTTATCACAATGATTTCATCGAATCCGAGTGGTGGTCGCTCAAGCAGATCTGGGAAAAGGGCCTGCTTTACAAGGGCTTCAAGATTGTTCCCTACTGCCCGCGCTGTGGCACTCCGCTCTCATCCCACGAAGTCGCTCAGGGTTATAAGCTTGTAAAAGAACGCTCCGCGGTCGTCAGGTTCAGGAAGAAAGACGCGGATGAGTATTTCCTCGCCTGGACTACCACGCCCTGGACTCTGCCCTCAAACCTTGCTCTCTGCGTAAATCCCGATGAGACTTATGTTAAAGTCAAGGCGGCGGACGGCTACACCTACTATATGGCAAAGGCTCTTCTCGATACCGTTCTCGGCAGGCTTGCCGATGAGGAAAACGGTGTGAAGGCTTATGAGATAATTGAGGAATACAAAGGCACCGACCTTGAATATATGGAATATGAGCCCCTCTTTGAGTGCGCGGGCGTATCCGCCGCGAAGCAGGGCAAGAAGGCTCATTTCATCACCGTTGACGATTATGTCACTATGACGGACGGCACCGGCATAGTCCATATCGCTCCCGCATTCGGCGAAGACGACGCGAAGGTCGGCAGAAAATACGATCTGCCTTTCGTTCAGTTTGTTGACGGCAAGGGCAATATGACCGAAGAGACCGCCTATGCCGGTAAATTCGTCAAGGATGCCGATAAGGATATCCTCATCGATCTCGATAAAGACGGCAAACTCTTTGACGCTCCCAAATTCGAGCACGAATATCCGCATTGCTGGCGCTGCGACACTCCGCTGATTTACTATGCCCGCGAGAGCTGGTTTATCAAGATGACAGCGGTCAGAGACAATCTTGTCAAGAATAACGAGACCGTCAACTGGATTCCCCAGAGCATCGGCACCGGCAGATTCGGCGACTGGCTCAAGAATATTCAGGATTGGGGTATCTCCCGCAACCGTTACTGGGGCACTCCGCTCAATATCTGGGAATGCGAATGCGGCCACAGACACGCGATCGGCTCAATCGCCGAGCTCAAGGAACTCAGTGACAACTGCCCCGATGATATCGAGCTTCACCGCCCGTATATCGATGCCGTCACAATCAAGTGCGAAAAGTGCGGCAAGGAAATGCACAGAGTTCCCGAGGTTATCGACTGCTGGTATGATTCGGGCTCAATGCCCTTCGCTCAGCATCATTATCCGTTTGAGAATAAAGAACTCTTCGAACAGCAGTTCCCGGCTCAGTTCATTTCCGAAGCGGTTGACCAGACCAGAGGCTGGTTCTATTCGCTCATGGCGATTTCAACCCTTCTTTTTGATAAATCCCCCTATGAGAACGTCATTGTTCTCGGCCTCGTTCAGGATGAAAACGGCCAGAAGATGAGTAAATCCAAGGGCAACGCGGTTGACCCGTTTGACGCTCTCAAGAATCTCGGCGCGGATGCCATCCGCTGGTATTTCTATACCAATTCCGCTCCCTGGCTTCCCAACAGATTCCACGATAAGGCTGTTGTCGAGGGCCAGCGCAAATTCATGGGCACTCTCTGGAACACCTACGCTTTCTATATCCTCTATGCGGATATTGATAAATTCAATCCGAAGGAGCACACTCTCGATTACTCAAAGCTCGGCATAATGGACAGATGGCTTCTTTCAAGGCTCAATACGCTTATCGGCACGGTCGACGGCTATCTCGATACCTATCAGATTCCCGAGGCGGGCAAGGCTCTCCAGACCTTTGTCGACGAGCTCTCCAACTGGTATGTCCGCCGCGGCAGAGAGAGATTCTGGAAGCAGACCGGCGATGACGATAAGGTCAATGCCTATATGACTCTTTACACCGCGCTTGAAACTTTCATCAAGCTTGCGGCTCCGATGATTCCGTTCATCACCGAGGATATTTATCAGAATCTTGTCCGCACGGTTGATCCCGATGCTCCCGAAAGCATTCATCTCTGCGATTATCCCGCCGCTGATGAAAGCATGATTGATAAAGACCTCGAAAACTATATGGATGAGGTTCTCAAGGTTGTCGCGCTCGGCAGAGCAGCGAGAAACACCGCAAATATCAAAAACAGACAGCCTCTCGGCAGAATGTTCGTCGGCGTTCCGCGCGAGCTTCCCGAAGAATATCTTGAAATAGTCGAAGAAGAGCTCAATATCAAGAGCGTTGAATTCGTTGATGATTCATCATCCTATGTTTCATATTCCTTCAAGCCACAGCTCAAGACTCTCGGGCCCAAATACGGCAAGCTTATCGGCGCCATCCGCAATGCCCTTCAGTCGCTCGACGGCTCGAAGGCGAAAGCACAGCTTGACACCGAAGGCGCGATTAAAATCAATGCCGACGGCACCGAGATTTCACTCGCTCCCGAGGATCTGCTTATTGAAACAGTCCAGAAAGAGGGCTTCATGGCTGAGAGCGACAGCGGCATCACTGTTGTCCTTGACACCAACCTCACTCCCGAGCTCATCGAGGAGGGCTTCGTCAGAGAGCTCACCTCCAAGATTCAGGATATGCGTAAGAAAGCCGGCTTTGAGGTCACCGATACCATCAAGGTATATTATGACGGCAATGAAAAGATTGCTGGCATTCTCACCGCAAACAAAGAGGGCATCAGCAAAGATGTTCTTGCGACAGATATGATTGCGGGCAAAGGCGGATCCTACTCCGCCGAGCTTGATATCAACGGCGAAAAAGTCACAATGGGCGTTGAAAAGAATTAAGATTATTAGTTAACAAAACTCCCGCAGGAATTTCCTGCGGGAGTTTTCATATATACGGTTTATTTGAGGAATCCGTTTATTATCTGCTCTTCGGCTTCCTGCTTGGTCAGGCCGAGAGTCATGAGCTTGATA
>JAFZOE010000179.1 GCA_017552845.1 Clostridia bacterium | reverse complement strand
GTCCCGCAGGGCTTGAAGATTACTATGCTCATAAAGAATTCGGATTTATCAAGGAAAGCGGAAATGTCGATGACCTTGCAGATGATGGAATTCTCGATATAATCCGCAAAACATATAAAGAATATTCGCCCATGTTTAAGTTTCTGCTCGAAATATCCGATGAATACTACTCAAAAGGGGAATGATTATGGATTATTCGCATTTCAAAAGCGGCAGCGATATCAGAGGAATTGCGCTCGGAGACGAAAATGACAAGCTCTATATGAGCGATGAAATGATAATGCGCTCTGTTTCCGCTTTTTATGACTTTATGGTTAATAAATGCGGTAAAACAAAATTCAGGGTGGCTGTCGGTCATGACAGCCGTCTGTCTGCCGGAAGGATCAAAGCGGATGCAGTCAGAGTTATGCTTTCTTACGGCTGCGATGTCATTGACTGCGGATTATGCACGACTCCCGCAATGTTTATGACTACCGTTACGGCAGGCTGCGACTGCTCCGTTCAGATTACCGCGAGCCATCATCCCAAGGACAGAAACGGTCTCAAATTTTTCACCCGCGAGGGCGGCCTTGACGGCGGCGATATTGCTTCTATTCTTAAAAACGCATCTGAAAAATCCGTCTTTCTCGGAGATAAAGAGGGCATTTATTCCGAAATCAATTATCTGTCGGAGTATGCAGGCATTCTGAGGAAAATGATAATTGACGGCGTCGGAAAAGGCGAAAGACCTCTTGAAGGACTTAAAATTATTGTCGACGCGGGAAACGGAGTCGGAGGCTTTTACGCGACCGATGTTCTTGCCCCTCTCGGCGCAGATATTGAAGGCTCTCTCTATCTTGAACCCGACGGCAGTTTCCCGAATCACGCGCCGAATCCCGAAAACGCAGAAGCCATGAAATGCATAACCGATGCTACAATTTCAAGCGGCGCCGATTTCGGCGTGATATTCGATACCGATGTCGACAGAGCCGCCTGCGTCGGAAAAGGCGGATTCTCAATCAACCGCAACAGGCTCGTTGCCCTTGCTTCAAAGGTTGCTCTCGATTCCTGTCCGGGCGGAACTATAGTTACCGATTCGGTCACCTCCGACGGACTCGCTCAGTTCATTAAAAATAACGGCGGTGTTCATCTCAGATTCAAGAGAGGATACCGCAATGTCATAAATAAGCAGATTGAGCTCTGCGAAGCCGGAGTCGAATGCCCGCTCGCAATGGAGACTTCGGGTCACGCCGCTTTCAGAGAAAACTATTTTCTCGATGACGGCGCTTATCTGATTACCAAGCTCATTATCGAAGCCGCGGCGCTCTCAAAAGAGGGCAGATCGCTTGAAGATCTTATTGCAGGTCTTCCCGAGCCTGTTGAGGAAAAAGAGCTCCGTTTCAAAATCCTCACCGATGATTTCAGACCCGAAGGAGAAAAGATTATTTCGCTCTTCACTTCCGAAGCGGAGAATCACGGCGGTTGGACCGCCGCTCCGGATAACTATGAAGGAATACGCATAAACTGCGAGGACGGCAAGGGCTGGTTTCTCCTGCGCCTGAGCGTTCACGATCCGATTATAGTGCTTAACTGCGAATCTGACGAAGAGGGCGGAGTGCTGAAAATCTGCAGACAGGTTTATGATACAATAATCAAAGCGGATAATATTGAAAAGATAGATATCGGCGCACTTACCGAATTCATAAAGTAACAGAGGTAAAATATGTTCAGAGTTATGTCTTTCAATGTCCTTTGCTGGGGCGAGGGTGAAAACAGCATAGAGAACCGTATTCCGAGAGTTGTTTCAATCATAAAGAAATATGCTCCCGATTCATTCGGCGTTCAGGAAGCGCACAAGATGTGGATTGATGCCCTGGTTGAAGGGCTGCCCGGCTATGACTATGTCGGAGTCGGCAGAAACGACGGCAAGGAAGATGGCGAATACGCGGCCGTCTTTTACCGCAGGGACAGATTCACTCCTTCCGATTCGGGCAATTTCTGGATTTCCGAAACACCGGATGTTCCTTCCAAGGGATGGGATTCAGCCTGCATCCGAATTGCGACTTATGTTAAACTGACGGATAAGGAAACAGGCGAATCATATATTCACTTCAATACCCATCTTGATCATATCGGAGTTCAGGCCCAGATTAACGGAGCGAAAATGATTCAGGAAAAGGCGGCGTCCTTCGGAGATGTTCCCGTTGTTGCCACGGGTGACTTCAATGTGGAGCAGGGGAGCGACTGCTATAATACCATGATAAGCGCAAATATGGCGGATGCCAGAACTCTCGCTCCGGATACAGACGACTGCTTTACTTTCCACTGGTTTAAGCCTGAAGAAATTCAGACGATTATAGATTTTATATTCGTTGATAAAACAACTGTTGAACCCGTTAAATTCAGGGTTATCAACGAAAAAGTTGACGGCAAGTTCTATTCAGACCACTATGCCGTCTATGCAGACTTAAAGCTCAAATAACGGATTTTCAGCCGAGGGGAGTGATAATGTGAAGAAGAAAGAAAAAATCAGGGACGCTAAGAAATATGATAAATTCGATTACAAGGTCGGCAGTAAATCGGAGTTGCTGAGCTTTGCGGTCGCTTTTGTTCTTTTCCTTGTTTCCTTTATCCCCGTTCTCGCAGATTTTCCCCGTGATATACTGCGCCTTATCTGCGCCGTTCTTTCCTCCTATCCTTTTATAATCGATGCGTTTTACGGCATCAAAGAAAAGAAAGTCAAAAAATCACTTCTCGTTATTGTTATTATTATGCTCGCGATGTTTGTCGGCAGATTCGACCAGTGCGCGGCCGCCGCAGTGCTTTTCCGCGTATATGATTTCCTCGAGAAATTTGCCCTTAACAAGAGCAGAGCAGGAATTGAAAGGACCGCTTCTCTTATAACCGATACCGCACACTCCGTCCGGCCCGAAGGCGGCTTTGAAATAATCGAGCCGAAATCAATTGTTCCCGGCATGAAACTCGCAGTTTTGCGCGGCGAAACAATCCCCGCGGACGGTATCGTAACAGAGGGAGAATCCGCAGTTGATTATTCGAATCTGACAGGAGAAGCTGTTCCCGTAAAAGTAAAACCTGGCGACAAAATCCTTTCAGGAGCAGTCAACGGAGATTCCGTCATTTATTATGATGCTCTCTGCACTCAGGCAGACTCCGTAGCTTCGGCTGTTGCCGCTTCGGTTAAGTCCGCGTGTGAGAAAAAGACAGCTCAGTATAAGAAGGTTAAGAAGTTCTCCGTTATATTTACTCTGGCAGGCATAGTGATTGCTCTGCTCGTCGGAATTATCGGCTCGGCAGTTACAAAAGAGCCTTTTGACTGGCTTCATCGAGGTCTTACCGTTCTTGCCTGTGTCTGCCCGTCCGTTTTTCTTTTCGGAATTGTATCAGTCGTGAATTCGGCAGTCGGTTCGGGAGCGCATAAAGGAATTCTTTTCTCGGGCGGAGATGTTTTTGAAAATGTCCGTAATGCAGCCGGAATCATTTTTGAAGGCGTTTCGCTTTTTGAAACAGACAAGGCCGTAACCGGTGATATTTACTGCACAGACGGTTATAACCCGGATGAAATACTTACTATCGCCGCTGGATGCCTTTCCGTCTCAGACACTTCAGAAGCAAAAGCAATCAGGGTTTCCGCCGGTGAAATTGATTTAAGCAATGTTTCCGATTGCAAATTGCTTGATAACGGCGCGTGCGCTGTTCTTCCCGAAGGAAGAGCGGTATGCGGCAATAAAGTTCTCATGCAGAGCGTCGGCGCAGATCTTTCGGATATACCGGATTACGATATATATGTCTGCTTTGAAGGCAGAATCATCGGCGCCGTTGAGATTTCAAGAGAAATAAAAAAATCCGCCGTTTCCGCAGTTTCGGTTCTGCGTTCAAACGGCATAGATAAGATTTATTGTTACAATGACGGCAAAGATCCCGAATCTGAAAGATTAACCGCATCTGTCATGCTTGAC
>JAFZOE010000178.1 GCA_017552845.1 Clostridia bacterium | reverse complement strand
CGGCTTTCTTTTCGATCTTCTCTTTTGCTGCGATGGCAGCTACGAGTTCTGTCTTGTTCATTGTGTTTCTCCATTCTTCTTTTATTTTATGAGACGCCTCACGGCGATCATATTCTATTCATCTGCCTTGACCTCATTCCAAAGGGAATCAAGGACTTCGAGCGGCGAACTCTTCATATCAATACCTCTCTGAGATGCAAGCTTCTCAACCTTTGAGAAGCGGTCGAGAAATTTGTCGCTCGCTTTGGTGAGCGCCTCTTCGGAATCGACCTTGATGAATCTCGATACATTTACCATCGAAAACAGCAGATCTCCGAATTCCTCTTCGATATGAGTTTTGTCGCCGGAGGCTATCGCCTCTTTTAATTCAAGGGTTTCCTCACCGAGCTTATCAAGCGCGCCCGAAGCGTTATCCCAGTCAAAGCCGAGATCCGCGGCTTTTTTCTGAAGTTTCGTTGCTCTCATTAAAGCGGGCAGCTCGCGCGGAACACTTATCATTGAATCCGCGACGGTCTTGCGGCCCTTGGTTTTATTCTTTATCTCATCCCAGTTTGAGAGGACCTTATCGACAGTATCGGCCTTAACATCGCCGAACACATGAGGATGGCGGACTATCAGCTTTTTGCAGATACCGTCGCAGATATCGTCGAAATCAAACGAGCCCTGCTCCTTCTCTATCTGGGCGTGGAAAACGACCTGCATCATAATATCGCCGAGTTCTTCGCATAAAAGGTCTTTATCGTTTTTGTTGATTGCCTCGATTACTTCATAGGTCTCTTCGATAAAATTCTGCTTTATGCTCTCGTGAGTCTGCTTCGCATCCCAGGGGCATCCGCCCGGCTGCCTCAGCAAAGCCATAATCTCAAGCAGGTCAACAATATTATACTCATCTTTTTTCGTAAAGTCAACCATAAAAATACCTTTTTTCCTTGATTTTTAAGGTTTTTTTGCATTTTTCAGCCCAAAAGTCCGTATTTTGCAAGGATTTTCGCGATTTTTTCTCCTTTGGGAAGCACAATTACATCATCTTTCACGATGCCGCGAAGCAGTAAAATCGCCGCAAAATAAACCATTCCGCCGAGCGCGATGCCGATCAAAGTGCCGAAAGTATCGGAGTTCATTATCGATGCAGTTGTGTCCGCAGGAATCAATCGCGCGATAACGCCGTGCGCCGCATAGGCTGTAACAGCGCAGAGAACCGCGGCAATAAAGGGCTTGAGGAATACTCCGGCCCAGTTTACTCTGACTTTTGAAATCTTCAGAAGGAAGAAAAGATTGACGCCGACTATGATTACATAGAAGAGGATTGTGCCCGCAACAGCACCGTATATATTGATTTTCGGGATTCCGACCAGAATGAAGTTGCAGAGAATCTTGCAGACTGCCGCTGCAGCAACGGTTTTCATTGGTATATCCGCTCTGCCGACAGCCTGAAGCATATTCGTTGTGGGAGTTGAAACTGCCATGAGCGGAGTGAAAATGCCGTTTACAAAAAGGATCGGGGCGATTATTGCAATTGCTTCGCTGGAATTGCCTCTGCCGTATATGACGGTCAGAATGGGCGCTGCGAGAGCCGCAATACCGAAACCTGCGGGCAGAGCAATGAGCATTCCTATACGAAGCACGGTCTCGATGGTCTTGC
Organism: Clostridia bacterium; assembly: GCA_017552845.1. Lineage (GTDB taxonomy): Bacteria > Bacillota > Clostridia > Oscillospirales > Acutalibacteraceae > CAG-177. Next base: position 8,055 of record JAFZOE010000178.1, on the reverse strand, counting down.
GCATATCGTCTTTATTCTTGAGCGCCCAGGCTGTTGCGAGTGCGGGAATCGCGCTGACGCCGAGCTGAATAGTAATAGTCGGCACAAGGGTTCTGAAGTCGAGTGCAGTGCCGTAAGCGCCCCAGATATATTTCATAACCTCTGCGTGGTCGTCAAAATTCAATCTTTTGAGAGCGACCGCTTTATCAAGGGAGGTTGAGAACATATTATAGACTGTTGTGAAATCGCTTGAAAGCGCGGAGGTAAGGCGCGCCTGAATTGTAGTAACATCAATAAGATTGGTAATATTAAGAATAAGAGCGCTGATAACCATGGGAATTGCGATTGATATCATCTGCTTCGCGATAACGCCGCCGGGCTGCGGAGCCGGTGAAGAAGCAACCATCTCCTGAGTAAAGCCGTCTTTTCTGAATCGGTAGAATACCATCAGGAAAAGGAGTGAGAGAAGTGAACCGAGAGTTACGCCCAGCACTGCGCCGGCCGCGGCATAGGGCACAATCACCGAATTTGCCTGCGCGGCGTTGCTGACCTGCTGACCGAAAACGTTGACAGACAGGCTTCCGTTCATCATCTCTTCGGTGTATCCGTTTGCGGCAAGGGCCGACGTATACTGCGCCGCGCCTCTGTTCATAATAAGTTTAATCAACGCGAGTCCGATTACAAGTTTGCCGAGAGCTTCAATAACCTGGGAAATCGCTGTGGGAACCATGTTGCGAAGGCCTTCGTAATAGCCTCTGTAAGCCGACATGAAACAGCAGAGGAAAATGGACGGGGCAACGCAGAGAATAGCACCGAGGCTCTTCTTGTTAGCTACAAAGAAAGCATATGGAAAAGCGGCAATCAGAAGCAGGACAGTGCCAGAGACACCGACTATTATGAAGATTTTCTGCGAGACGGTGAAAACGCTTCTCGCCTGGCGGTATTGGCCGAGAGCAACGCTCTCCGCAACCATCTTTGAAACTGCAACGGGAAGGCCCGCCATAGCGACCGCGAAAATCGGAGTATATATTTCGTATGCGGATTGGAAATATCCTCTGCCGACCGTTCCGAGCATACTCGTCATCGGCATCTTGAAAAGCGCTCCGATAATCTTGACAAGGATTATCGCGCCCATAAGCACCATAGCGCCGCTTAAAACAGACTGCCTTTTATTGGCTTTTTCCAAATCATTTCACGCCCTTTCTCAGGTAGAATTCCGTAACTCCGCTCTTTCTGTCTTTAATCACATCGAAGCCGGAAATATATTCATAGGGATATTTGTAATTGAAAATTCTTTCAACATTTGTGCCGCCGGGCTCGCAGAGCTTTGTAACAGCTCCCGCGCCGACTCCGAGCACCGTGTGGCATTCCTCCATCATATAGACATTGTAGAGGCCTTCCGTTCCCGGACTGCACCAGCCTGTATTCTCAAGGTTGCCGACACATTTGCTCTGGCGATACATATAATAAGGCAGATAACCCGCGCCTGTCAACTTGTTATACGAATAATCAAGCATTTTTTTCGCTTCTTTATCCGTTCTGACCTGCTCTCCTTCATAGTTGAGGCCTGAGGAACGCTTGATCGCAAGCGAATGAACAGTTATATTCTCGGGAGCGAGGGAAACCGCAGTATCAAGCGAATCAATGAAAATGCCCTCATCCTCGCCCGGCAGACCTGCGATCAGATCCATATTTATACACTTAAACGCGTAGCCTTTCGCGAGGCGGTAGGCGTCAATTGCCTGCTTTACGGTATGCTTCCTGCCGATAGTATCAAGGGTAGCCTGATTGAAGGACTGCGGGTTTATGCTTATTCTGCCGACATTATGGAATTTCAGCATCGAGAGTTTTTCGGGAGTCACCGTATCGGGTCTGCCGATTTCAACTGTATATTCACGCAGAGCCGATAAATCGAAGCTTTTCTCGATTTCGCTCATAAGCGTATCGAAATTTGACGCCTCGAGCACTCCGGGAGTGCCGCCGCCGAAATAAATACTCTCAAGATGAAGTTTATTCTGAGCCGCTATCTGACCGGTAAACGCGATTTCTTCGCGCAGTTTATCGACATATTCAGGCAAAAGCTTTTTTGCATTTGCGTTTGCTATGGAATGGCTCACAAACGAGCAGTAAGAGCATCTTGAAGGGCAGAAGGGTATCGAAACATATAGGCTGAACGAATCAGGTCGTGATTCCGCGATAATACCGCTCTCCGCCTTTGCGACCGCCTGCGCGAGTTTTGTCTTACTCTCGCTGACAAGCAGGGAATTCATAAAGTAATCCGCGGCGCCATCTTCTCCGTAAAGCGCTGTCAGCTTATGCATAAGCTTAGACGGGCGCACACCGGTAAGCACTCCCCAGGGAGGAGTATAGCCCGTGATGTCGCAGAGCGCCGAGAATATGAGCTTCGCGAGATTGAGTTCCGCGTTCTCATCATCAGTCTCCGCCTCGAGCGAGCGGTGTTCACCTCCGATTGTGACATCGGCATAAACTTTTCCGCCCTCATACCGCGTGACAACTGTCTTTTCATCCGCGCCTTCGTCATCATAGGCTATATTTATTTTTTCGTTGGGATAAAACACCCTGCAGAGATTTTCGCATTCATAGTGAAAATCATGCCCGAAAATGCGGATTATCAATTATTTCATCCTTCTTATTATGAAATTGCGTTTTCTTTCGTGATCGAGATCGGTCGCAATAGAATGACCAGGATAGACTGTATAGTTGCCATCGAGAGAAATCAGTTTTCTGAGCGAGTCGCAGAGTTCATCGAAATCTCCGCCCACACCGTCGGTCCTGCCGGCAGTCGAGTGAAAAAGCGTGTCACCGCTGAAAATCACTCTCTCGCTCTCGGATATGAAGCAGACGCCGCCGGGGGTATGACCGGGGGTATGCATTACTTTAAGCTCCGAGTCTCCGAATCTGATTATATCGCCGTCGTTTATGAGAACATCGGCTTTTTCGGGGATAAGCTCGGCATCAACGCCGAACATATCCATAAGCGAATACAGGCGGCTTGAAAGGCATCTCTCATCCGCAGGATGAATCGCAATCTTTGCGCCGAGCGCCTCTTTGGCATGATGAGTGCCGAGTATATGATCGAAGTGGCCGTGGGTATGCAGAATATATTTAACATCTGCACCGCTGTTTTTTATCGCATTGCGCGCATTGTCAAGAAAACAGCCGGGATCGATATAGACCGCCTCGCCCGTCGGCTCATCAATCAGAAGATAACTGTTGGCAAAAGCCTCATGCTCGGGTATTACCGGGATTATTTTCATTTGCTTTTCTCCCATATATCCGTATCCATGACTATCGTCACGGGGCCGTCATTGTGTATCTCCACCTGCATATCCGCTCCGAAAACGCCTTTTTCAACCGTTTTCACGCCGTTTTCAATAAGGCATCTGCAGAAATATTCATAAAGCCTGTCAGCTTCATCGGGAGCGGCAGAAGGGAAGAACGAAGGCCTGTTGCCCTTCTTGAGGTCTGCGCAGAGCGTAAACTGGGAAATCGCAAGCACTTCGCCGCCGATATCCGAGAGAGCGAGATTCATCTTGCCCTCATCATCCTCAAACACGCGCAGGCGGGCTATCTTGCCCGCGAGAAGCTCAGCGTGGGCCTCCGTATCGCCCTGCATAACGCCGAGCAGAACATTGAAGCCCTTAGAAATTTCACCTTTTATTTCGCCGTCAACCGAAACGCTTGAACTTGTGACTCTCTGTAGTACAGCCCTCATATCAGATACCCGTTCTTTCTATATCAAGCACGCCGTCGATTCCCTCAAGCTTCTTGACTATCGTATTGAGATGCTCGATTCCGTTGAGCGAAACCGTGACAAAAATCGCTACCCTGCCGTCCTTCGCGGGTCTGGTGCTGAGTTCGTTTATTCCAAGATGCATATTCGCGAGCATGCCCGAAATATCGGCAAGCAGACCGATTCTGTTGAGGCCCGTAATCTGAAGGGTGCATTTGAATTCCTCTTTGATATTCTTATCCCAGTAGGCGGCAACCCATCTCTCGGGCTCCTGCGCCTCGCCTATATCCTTCGGAACATTCGTGCAGTTTCTCGTATGAATCGAGACGCCGTGTCCTCTGGTGATAAATCCGATGATTTCATCGCCGGGCAGAGGATTGCAGCAACGGGAGAATTTGATAAGGCAGTTGTCAATGCCCTCAACAATAACGCCCTCGTTGGATTTCGTCTTTTTCTTCGGAACGGTCTTGATTACGGGCGGCTCGTTGAGCTTCGTGAGCTTGAGATAATCCTCTTTGATTCTCGGCATGAGCTTGACGAGCGAAATGCCGCCGTAGCCGATCGCCGCATAGAAATCCTCGACGCTCTTGCAATGCTGACGCGCCGCGATTTTCTCAATGAACGGTGTGAACTCCTCTTCGGTCAGGCGGATGAAGCTGCGCCTGAATTCGCGCTCAACTTCGGCCTTGCCGGTTTCAATATTCTCATCGCGCTTCTCGCGCTTGAACCACTGCCTTATTTTGCTCTTTGCCTGGCTGGTCTTGACTATATTGAGCCAGTCTCTGCTCGGGCCCTTGCCCTGCTGGGATGAGGTGATAATCTCAATTATCTCGCCTGTGCTGACTTTATAATCAATTGGAACTATTCTGCCGTCAACCTTCGCGCCTATCATCTTATTGCCGACAGCGGAGTGGATGGCGTAGGCAAAGTCAATTACGGTCGAGCCCATGGGCAGCGGAAATACCTCGCCCTTGGGCGTAAATACATAAACCTCTTCGGTAACAAGGTCTGATTTGATAGTGCTGACGATATCCTCGATATCCTCGCTGTCTTTCTGATTCTCGAGTAGCTGCTGAACCCATGACAGACGTCTCTCATCAATGTCGGATTTGCCGGTGTCAACATTAAGCTTGTATTTCCAGTGAGCCGCGATACCGAATTCGGCGGTGCGGTGCATTTCCCAGGTCCTTATCTGAACCTCGAACGGAATGCCCTCCCTGCCGAGCACGGTGGTATGAAGCGACTGATACATATTCGCTTTCGGGTTAGAGATATAATCCTTGAATCTGCCGGGAATCGGCTTGAACATATCATGGATAATGCCGAGACAGTTGTAGCAGTCAATGACTGTATTGACTATTATCCTGACCGCATATATATCATAAATCTGATCGAAATTCTTATTCTGCATATACATCTTGCGGTATATGCCGTGGGCAGATTTGATTCTGCCGCTGACCTGCGCATCGGGAACAAGCTCCTGAGCGCGGATGCGGATTCTGTCCTGGATATCCTCAAGGAATTCCATACGCGTCTTGCTCTGATTCTCGAGCGACTCGCTGATTTCCTTATAGGCAACGGGATCAAGGTAGCTTATTGATAAATCCTCAAGCTCATCCTTAATCGGCCTGATACCTAGACGGTGAGCTATCGGAGCATAGATTTCAATTGTTTCAAGCGCTATTTCACGTCTGCGCGATTCCTCTTTATACATAAGAGTGCGCATATTGTGAAGGCGGTCCGCAAGCTTTACGATGATAACGCGGATATCTTTATTCATTGCGAGCAGCATCTTGCGGATATTCTCTGCCTGCTGCTGCTGTTTTACTCTGGTCGGATCAAGCCAGACGGGATCGTCGCTCGCCTCATCGGTCTTTGTAGGCACATTCTTGATTTTGGTAAGGCCGTCAACCAGCTCCGCGGCTGTCTCGCCGAAATTCTCTTTTATATCCTCAATCGTAACGCCCGTATCCTCGACCGTATCGTGGAGCATTGCGGCTATAATCGAGGCGCTGTCCATACCGAGGCTCGCGATGATTACAGCGACAGCTAGAGGGTGCATGATATAGGGCTCGCCTGAAAGGCGGGTCTGATTCTTATGCGCTTCAAAAGCGAAATCGTATGCTTTTTTAATCGCCTTCCTGTCCGCGTCGTCAAAATCGCCGAGCAGACTTACGAGCAGGTTACAGCCCTCTTCCGGGGTTTTGAATTCATCGTCAAATGCCTTCGGAACATTCTTCATAGTTTACACCCTGCTGATTTCAAGCAATCTCCTCATAATCGGTGTTTCTTCAAGATTTGCCTTGCCGCTGTAATTCGGGGCAAAGATTCGGTTTTCGTCATCAGCTTCAAGCACGCCTGCCTCAAGCATGATATCAACGGCGGCGGTATACTTCGCGAGATTTGAGCCGTCGTCGCCGAGACGCATGCAGAGCGCCTCGCAGTATTTATCCCTGAGCGGCCTTGCCTTGATTGATTTATAGACTTCGGTCAGAATCTCTCTGCCGGGAATAATTTCATTTGCCTGCTCTGCGGTTATCTCTTCTCCGCGCGCGAATCTGTCGCAGAGGGAAACGGCATGAAGCACCTTCTCCTCATCGGTCTTCGAAGGCCTTATGCTTCTGATTACGGTCGAAACGCGCAATTCGCCGTTATAAACATTCTTTTCAAGATTTACGGCAAGGTCGACAGTATCGCCTCTTTCAAACGGGAAACGTGAGGGAGGCATATTGAAAAACATCGCCGTCACCTGCACGCCGTTTTTTGAGAGATTAAGACGCAGATGCTTTGCGCCCTCGGCAACGCCGTTATAATCATCAATCGTCACGCCGAAAAGCCCGAAATACGGCTGGGGATTATCCGCGCCGAAAGGCTCGATGCATTCGAGCGAAGAGAGAATTGAAAGTGAAATTGAGGAAGTCTGAATTCTGCAGTCTATCCTCTGCTCGGCAAAAGGCATTTCCTTATCCGCGGCGTATTCATTTATTCTTCTGCGGAATTCCGGAATATCTGCCGAGCGAAGACCTATGCCGGCCGCGAGTGTATGCCCGCCGTAATGCGTAAGGCAGTCCGATACGGAATCTATGGCCTCATATATTGAAAAGCCCTGAATTGAGCGGCAACTGCCCTTGGCATCGTCGCCCGTCCGCGAAATCACAACTGCCGGTCTGCCGAATTTTTCGGTGAGCTTTGCGGCAACGATGCCGATAACACCCTGATGCCAGCCCTCACCGTCAACAACGATTATCCGGCTGTTGCCGATTTCGGGATTATCCAGCATAATTGCGAGCGCTTTGCGGAATATCTCATTTTCGCAACTCTGCCTGCCCGTATTCATCGAATTTATCTCGTCTGCGATAAACTCCGCGGTTTCCGAATCGTCGCAGAGCAGAAGTTCAAGCGCCTTTGAGGCTGAGCCCATTCTGCCCGCCGCGTTTATCCTCGGGCAGAGCATATAGGCGACAGTGGAGGATGTCACTTTCTTTCCGCCCGCTCCAGCCGCCTTAAGCAGCGCGGCAATACCGGGAGAGGGATGATCGTTCATCGCGGCAATTCCGCGCTTTACCATTACTCGGTTTTCACCTGTAAGCGAAACTACATCGCCGATAGTTCCGATTGCAATATATTCGCCGTATTCCTCAAGAATCTCGTCTTCGGCATCCGCGTCAATCGCGCAGGCGAGCTTGAAGGCCACGCCGACTCCCGCCATCTCCTTGAACGGGCAGGTGCAGTCGGGCCTCTGAGGATCCGCCACAGCCTCGCAGGCGGGCAGTTCATCGCCGACCTTGTGATGGTCAGTAACTACAACCTGCATTCCGCGCTCATAGGCATATTTTATTTCTTCAATCGCCGTCGCGCCTGTATCGACCGTAACTATCAGTCGGACTCCTCTTTCACAGAGGATATCTATCGCCTCTTTGTTGAGGCCGTAGCCTTCGCTGATTCTGTCGGGAATATATCTCGTTACATTTGCTCCTCTGCTCTCAAGGAAAGAATAGAGCAGAGCCGTGGCTGTAACGCCGTCGGCGTCATAGTCGCCGTAAACGCAGATCATTTCAAATTCATCAAGCGCTTTGTTAATCCTTGCCGCCGCTTTATCCATATCTTTTATTGACATGGGAGCCAACATCGGAGAAGCGTCTTCGGTAAAGAAATTCTCAATCTTTTCAATGCTGTCAAGCCCCCGCGATGTAACAATCAAAGCGGCGAGCGGATCGATATTCAATTCTTCGCAGGCGACGGAGGCAAGCTCTTTATCGCCCTTTGAAACCACCCATTTTTTCCTTCGCATACACAACATATCCTTTCATAACCGCTTTATT
>JAFZOE010000177.1 GCA_017552845.1 Clostridia bacterium | reverse complement strand
GAAGAACGCGAGAAACGGTGCGTAATATAATGTTTTGCTACTGCCCGTAATGAATACGGAAGCGGCAAGCTGACCAAGATTATGGCAGAGAGCGGCAATAACGGAAACGCCTATGATGCCGAGCTTTTCTCTGCAGAATCTCATCAGGATAACAGTCGCCGCGCAGGCGAAAAGTCCGCCCGAGAGGCTCATGACCGCCGCTGTCGCTCCCCTGGTGATGAATACAAATCCGCTCTTTACAAGCGTGATTATAAATGCCTGGGGGGCGCCGACAGAACTTGCTGCAAACATAATGATAATATTTGGTAATCCCGGCTTTGCCCCGGGCGGCATAAACGGAATCGCGGGCAGCAGATTCTCGATAAAGCTCAGGGCGAGAGCCTGAGCGCAGAGAATTCCGCCGAGCGCTGTTTTAAGCGCGATACTGTTCTTCTTCATATCAGTAGGTGACGGCATCGAGCTCTGCGCCCGTGACGGTTATAACCGTCTTTTCGGGCAGGCAGACCGCCGTATCTCCCTTCCGATATAATTCGCCCTGTTTCACGCAGAGTTTATCGGGGCAGTCCGAAGCTTCAAAGCGGATTTTCCCGTCCTCCGCAACAATCAGCACATTCTCTGCTCCCTCGGGCCTTATTTCAACGCGGTCGGTGATTTTTGACAAGTCCACACTCTCTACCGTTTTTCCGTTTACGGAAATTTCGGCGGTAAGAGGGGTATCTCCCATTCTCTGCCAGAGAATGAATGCAACCGCCGCGAGCGCGACCGCGAGAATAATTATCAAATCGGTTTTTCTGAAAAGTTTATTCTTCATCTGCAAAGCTGTATGCGCCGCCGGTGATTTCAATTGAATCTTTTATACCTGCACTCGCATAAATCCTGTGATTATTATCTATGAATACTGCTTCGCAGCCGTATTCTTCTGCGAGCCTCATTCCGTCTTCAATTCCGCAGACAAAGCATGCGGTTGAGAGCGCATCGGAAAGAATACCGCTTTGAGAAATGACGGTTACGCTGATGAGAGAATTATCGGCGGGGCAGCCTGTTTCGGGATCAAGGATATGATGATATCTCTTTCCTTCGCTCTCAAAATATCTCTCGTAGCTTCCGGAAGTTGAAACGCAGGTCTGCGGAACAGTCAGCACGGCTACGTATCCGTTTCCGCCCTCAGGATCTTTGATTCCGACGGTAAAATCTCTTGACCCGTAAACCATAATGCTGCCGCCCGCGGATATAACAGCCTCTCTGACATCGGAATTATCCAGAATACCTTTAACCTCATCGAGCACTATTCCCTTGCCGGCCGAGCCGAAATCAAGAACTGCGCCCTGCGGAATTGCTATATTACTGTCATTTATTCTGAGCTTGTCTGCGCCCGTCAGATTCAAGGCATTTTTCAGTTCATCTTTGTCCGGCACAGCCGGATTCTTGCCAAAACCCCATAAATCGCTGACCGCGCCGAGAGTAAAATCATATCCGCCGCCGCTCTTTTCACAAACGCCGAGCAGACTGTCGATATATTTTTTAAGTCTTTCGCTCAGAACTCCGCCGTAGTTTTTATTGAGCGCGTCCACCTCGCTCCCGGCGCTCTGACGCGAAAGAATCTCCTTATCCAGGCGCTCCGTCTCCGCCTTTGCTTCACTTATCACGGCATCTGCGTTTTTGCCGGTTACCTTGAAATTCATGTAGGTATCCATTGCAAAAAAATCTGCGGTCGCTGTCTTTGGAGCACAGGTGAAATATATAACTGCGGCGATGCCTGCCAGCAGACAAACCGCCGCTGCAATTAACGCTTTCTTATTCATAAATACACCAAAAAGCCCATAAATATCGATTATATATAGCTATAATACACCTATTTTATAAAATAATCAATGAAAAATGAAAATTTTTTGTTGATTTTTACGCGGGTGGCCTTATAATAAAAGTTGGATATAAACGGAGGTGTTTTTATGACTTATGATGTGTTTATGCCCGTGCGCTGTATTTACGGCAATAATGCGGTGATTGAAAAATCCGCCCTGCTCGCCGAGCTCGGCAAAAGATGCCTTATCGTAACCGGCAGAAGCGGAGCTGAAAAATCGGGCGCGCTCGCAGATGCGAAAACGGCGCTGGAAAAAGAAAATATCGCTTATGAAATATTCAGCGGGATAGGTGAAAATCCGCTGATTTCAGCCTGCCATGCGGCAGGAAAAGCGGCCTTTGATTTCAATGCAGATTTCATCCTCGGAATAGGCGGAGGCTCAGCTCAGGATGCCTCGAAAGCGATCGCTTTCTATGCGACAAATCCGCAGTTTGCGCCCGTCGATATTTATTCAAGGGCGGGCTGCAATCCTCCCCTGCCTGTTGCGCTGATAGGCACCACGGCGGGAACCGGCAGCGAGGTCACGGCCGTTTCGGTTCTCACCAATGACGAGACTGGTTTCAAGAAGAGCATAAAAGGTCCCGACTGCTATGCAAAAGTCTCCTACTGCGATCCGAAATACACGGCATCGCTTCCATATAATTTCACCGTCTCAACCGCTCTTGACGCATTTGAACACGCGATTGAGGGATTCTTCACGGAAAAATGCGAAGGCGTAGAGAGAATATACGCCGAAAAAGCAATTCCGCAGATTTATAAATGTCTCGTCGCTCTTTCGAAAACAGATACGGTCGATGAGAATCTCAGAGATCCTCTCTATTACGGCTCGATTCTCGCGGGGCTCGTCATCAACACCTGCGGCACAGCGTTCCCTCATCCTCTCGGCTATGTTCTGACCGAGAATTTCGGCACGCCTCACGGCACCGCCTGCGCAGCGTTTTTTGCTCCGTTCATCGACAGGTGTGTTGAGTTCTCACCCGAAAAAGCGAAATGCTTCTTTGAGATGACCGACGATATTGATACTGTGAAATCTGTAATTGCTTCGCTGGTAAAGATTGACAATGTAAAGATTTCTCCCGAGGAGGCGCATAATTATTCCGCGCGCTGGGAGAATATGATTCCCGGCAATTTCACGGCTTCGCCGGGCGGTCTCACGAGAGAAGAAGCAGAAAAAATGATTATATTCGGGTGATTTAATGAGTAAAATAATCTCCGCTCTTATCGCGTTTCTGACTGCTGTATTCTGCTTCGGAACGCTCGGCAGTTACAATTACGAATTTGATGCATCCGCACCGGGCGACACAGTCGGAAACAAAGTCAGCAACATCAATGTCTGGGAAATGGGAACTTCGTTTTACAATGCAGAAAATGCAGAAGAAAACGATATTTATGATTTTGTCGAATATGTTCAGCTCATGCAGTGCACGGGCGGAAACGCGCAGAGAGATCTTTTCAGAGATCCTGCAGACCGCACTGTGCTTGATGATTATGATTTCACAAGGCTTGTTGAAAATTGCAGAGGCATTCTTCGCCTCGGGGCAAAGCCCTGCCTGAAGCTCGGCAATATTCCCTCAAAGCTCTCGGCAAATCCCGAAACCGGCGGCTTTGAAGTGAATGTCCGACCGCCGGAGAATTATGATGTTTATTATAATTATATTTCGGCAATGGCAAAGGCGCTCGTTGATGAATTCGGGAAGGACGAAGTGCTTACCTGGCGTTTTACGATGTTTACCGAATACGAAAATTCTGACTGGTTTGATTGCGGAACTCCCGAAAAAACAGCGGAGGAATTCTGCAAAATCTACGATTATTCAGTGCAGGCACTTATTGACAATATCGGTGAAAACGTCTGTGTCGGCGCCCATTCGATGACTACAACCGAGGGACTCTGGGATGAACAAGAATTTATCAGGCACTGCGCTTCGGGAACGAATTACGCGACGGGTAGCAAGGGTTCGCGACTCAATTATCTGACCGCTTCCTATTATGAAAACGAACCCGGAAAAACAGGCAAAAGAAAAAGCCTTAAGGATACCGTTGACTTTCTGCGAAATGCCGCCGAAAAGAACGGATTAACAAATCTATTCTACGGCATTGACGAGGGCAGAGTTCTCAGCTCAGCTCCGGGCAAAGAATCATCCGAGCTTCTGTCAAGGACCGTCGGCTTTCAGTGGCAGGCGGCATTTGACGCGCGCATTTATGCCTGCTGTATAGAAAATGATATCGATTATTTTTCAATGTGGACCTATAAATCCGACGGCCTCAACAGCGGCAATCCGACTCTCAGTTTTCATGTGGCGAATCTTATATCAAAATGGAAAAACGCACGCATTCTGAAATCCGATAAAAAGATCGGCGGTTTTCTTTTCGGCTCTGAGGTAAAGGCAGTTTCATCAATTGAAAACGGAAAACTGCGTGTAATGGCATATAACTACAAGAATAAACTCGATTATGATAAAACAGCAAAACTCAACATAAAAATCAAAAACCTGCCGCTTGCGGACGGAAAGCTCAAAGCAACAGTGTATACCATTGATGAAAACTGCAATTATTTTGACGACTGGATAGTTGACAGAGAAAAATACAACATCGGCGACGATTGCTTTGACTGGTCACCCGACTGCCCGAATATAGGCGGGAGTCTCAGGAATGCCGACGCGAGGACAATATATTATGATAAACTTGAAAAAGAATACGCAGAAAAATCGGCTCTTATCTCCACTGAAACCGAACTTGAAGTCAAAAACGGAACACTCCTAATTCCTGCCGAAATTAAAGCGAATAATGTCGTGTTCTTTGAAATAGAACCGGCATAAACATATTTTTATTCATCTTATTGTAATTCAAAGTTAAAAATGATATAATATTTTAATGTTGAAATAATATATAAGAAGTGAAAATATGAAAAAGCAAACGGTTCAGCAGTTTTTTTCCGCTGTGATCTCGCTTGTAATCGTGATTGCCGCTTACGCTTATGTGGTCGGCGGAAGTTCGGTTTTCAAAGGGCAGATGGAGGGCAAAACCATCCGCGCGAGAGTGCTCAGCATTAATAATACCGAGCAGGTCAACGCCACAGGCGAGGGAAACACAGTTAAAATATCATTCAGCGCCCAGGCGCTCAGCTCGGAGCTTCGCGGAAAAACTCTTGAAGTAACTCAGGAGATTGATAAATCCTATGCGTTCAGCCCGCGCGAGGTGCGCGAGGGAGACAAAATTCTCATTGAGGCATATACCGAAAACAATTCCACCTCATATTACTTCGGCGATTATGTCCGGATTGCTCCGATTATCTGGCTCGGCGCAATATTCTGCATATTGATTATACTTTTCTCAAAAACGCAGGGGCTCAAAACAATTGTTTCGCTGGGTTTAACCTGCATGGCGGTCTTCGGTGTGCTCCTTCCTGCAATTCTCGACGGCAGGAATATCTATATTTGGAGCATACTCGTCTGCCTCTATATAACCGTAATGACACTTTCGATTATCGGCGGATTCAATAAAAAGACTCTCTGCGCCGCTATCGGATGTCTCAGCGGAGTTTTCTGTGCGGGGCTCATCACTGCAATTATGGATAAATTCCTGAATATGACAGGTCTTCTCGAGGAGGAATCGATTTACCTCTATCAGCTTTATCCGGATAACCCGATAAATATGAAGGGCATAATCTTCGCGATGATTATCGTCGGCGCGCTCGGCGCGGTAATGGATGTTGCAATGTCGATTTCATCATCGCTCTTTGAACTCAGGGAAAAATCCCCTAATCTCGCTCCGAAACAGCTCATGAAATCGGGTTTCACAATCGGCGGAGATATGATGGGCACCATGGCAAACACGCTTGTGCTCGCCTATATAGGTAGCTCACTGACCTGCGTTCTGCTATATGTCTCATATAACGCAAATCTCTCGCAGGTCATCAATAAAGAAAAAATTATCGCAGAGTTGCTGCAGGCGCTCGCCGGCAGTATGGGAATGCTGCTTACGCTTCCGCTCACCAGCGCAGTCTGCGCTCTGATATATTACGGGAAGGAGAAATCAAATGTCTCTCGTCAGGATGAACGATCTGCTCGTTGAAGCAAAGAAAGGCGGATACGCAGTCGGCAGCTTCAGCGTTGCAAATATGGAGATGGTGCTCGGCGTGCTTCAGGCGGTCGAGGAAACAAAAAGCCCCGCTATTTTACAGATAGCGGAGGTCAGATTAAAGCAGTCTCCTCTCGAGGTCATAGGTCCTCTTATGGTGGCGGCGGCTAAGAATTCATCCATGCCCGTTGCCGTTCACTTCGATCACGGCAAGACAGCCGAAAAGATTTCGCAGTCGCTTGAAATCGGCTTCTCAAGCGTAATGTTTGACGGCTCGCATCTTCCGTTTGAAGAAAACAGCGCACT
>JAFZOE010000176.1 GCA_017552845.1 Clostridia bacterium | reverse complement strand
CCGCTCCGTTGCCGCATCCATATATTTCTTAATAGCGGACTTCCACGGACGGTGTCTATCAGATGTATCTTTCGGGCGAGCGTCTTGAGAGCTTCTCGGGCGTATTCGGCTGGTTCACCGGCCCGATAACCTCGTTTGTCGGCTTGATTATTCCCCTGCTGCTTCTTAAATACGGCTTCAACAGCAACTGGGATGTTCTTTTCATAGATGAATCGAGAATAAAGATAATAGTTATACCTATTATAATAGATGTTATAGGTTACCTGCTTATGACTATCCCGTATCTCTTCTGGGACTACGACGATGTCAAGGTCAAGAAAGTTATAGAAGTGCTCAAGCGGCGCGAGGAAGTAACCAAAGGCGAGGATAACCCCGAAGGCGGCGACACTCCGCCCGAATCACCCAAACCGGATGAAATACCCGAGGAAGCGGAGGTGATGTCATGAGCAAAAAGGAAAAGAAAATCGCAAATCCCAACGAGGAGATAAAGCTTGACATCCCCGCCGATGAAATATGGACCTATCATATTGAAGGTCTGCAGGCTCCCTCGGTCGGCAAGCCTGTCAAAAACGAGAAAGCGAAAAAAATCGGCACGATTATACTGCTTGTTATCGCAATCGGTCTTTCGATTTATTTCTCGGTCAGAGCCGTCCACAGTGAAACCTATAAATATGAGGAATACAACGGCGGCTATGAGCTGATAAAATTCAGCAATCCCGGTGAGACAACCGAAATCACCATAGATTATGTTGACGGCGATAAATCAAAGCCGATCAAAGCAATTCACGAATACGCCTTCAACTGCGACGAAAAGCTTCTTACAATCAACATCGGCAAGGATATTGAAACCATCGACGGCAAATCGATTTATTCCGTCTGGAATCTGCAAAATATCCATGTTGACGAAGCGAATAAGAATTTCTGCGATATAGACGGCGTATTATATAATAAGGATAAGACCGAAGTCATCTGCTACCCGATCGACCACGACGCTTATCTCAGGGAGAAAGCAGGATACAAAGAAGAAATTCCTAAGGATGACGAGAAGCGGGCGGAGGAATATAAAGTATACAGAGAAAAGGTGCAGACCTATACCATTCCCGAAACCGTGACCAAAATCGGCAAGCTCGCCTTCAACTACGCAAATCTCTGCGTAGTCAATATGCCCGAGGGAATTGAGACGGTCGAGACTCTCGCCTTCTTCAAATGCTGGGATCTTGCCGAAATCAATACCTACGGCAAGGGCGGAGAATACCGCTCGCTGCCCGAGGGAATTAAATATATCGGGTCCGATGCTTTCAGCTACTGTCAGGGACTCAGTTATCTATTTATTCCCGACAGCGTCACCTATATCGGCCACCACGCTTTCTGGGACACCGTCTATAAGCAGGACGGCGAGCTCAAGGGCGTTTCGGCAATAAATGTCGCGCTCGATAAGGACGCCTTCAAAGATAAGGTCGATACCGGCGATCAGTGGGCTCCGAAATACGACTGGAAGCTTTTCAAGAAAACGGTTGATATAAATTACGGAGCAACGAGAGAAAAATAAACAAGGCAAAGCCCGCAGGGAATAATCCCTGCGGGCATATTTGCGCTTTTGTGCATTTAATTAACTCAGACGGCTCTTGTAACCTTACCGGAGCGAAGGCAGCGGGTGCAAGCATAAACTCTCTTGGGAGTTCCGTTTACAACGGCCTTGACTCTTTTAACGTTGGGTTTCCATGTTCTGTTTGAACGTCTGTGTGAATGGGAAACCTTAATGCCGAAGGACACGTCCTTACCGCAGAATTCACATTTTGCCATGTGTCGCACCTCCTTTTGTCAGTAACGAGCAATATATTAACAGATTTTTTTAAAAAATGCAAGTATTTTTTTATATTACCTTAAAATATATTTTTCTTATAATTATCGTAAATAATTGAATTGGTTCTGAAAAATGTGAGTATTTCTCTTGAAATTTTCAATTTTTTTGATATTTTTTCAAATTTCCTCTTGACAAGCAGAAATAATAGTGGTATTTTAATAGCAGAAATAATATTTGGAGGTCACAAATATGGCAGATAAGCAAAAAGCATTGGAAACAGCTCTTGAAAAGATCGAAAAAGCATACGGCAAAGGCTCGATTATGCGTCTGGGCCAGTCAAGCGGTCTCAACGTAGAGGCCATCTCGACCGGCTCGATTTCCCTCGATGTCGCAACCGGCATCGGCGGAATGCCCAGAGGCAGAATCATCGAAATCTACGGCCCCGAGTCATCCGGTAAAACCACTCTCGCCCTCACGGTCATAGCAGAGGCGCAGAGAGCAGGCGGCGAAGCGGCGTTCATTGACGCCGAGCACGCACTTGATCCCGTTTACGCAAAGAATCTCGGCGTGGATATTGATTCCCTTATAGTTACTCAGCCGGACGACGGCGAGCAGGCGCTTGAAATCGCAGAAACTCTCGCCCGCTCGGGCGCTATCGATGTTATGGTAGTCGACTCGGTCGCCGCTCTTGTCCCCCGCTCTGAAATTGAGGGCGAAATGGGCGATTCCCATGTCGGCCAGCACGCGCGTCTTATGTCTCAGGCGATGAGAAAGCTTGCGGGCGCAATCGCAAAATCAAATACCCTTATTATCTTCATCAACCAGCTTCGCGAGAAGGTCGGCGTTATCTACGGCAGCCCCGAGGTTACGACCGGCGGCAGAGCTCTCAAATTCTACGCCAGCATGCGTATCGACGTTCGTAAAATCGAGGCGATCAAGCAGACCGGCGGCGAAATCGTCGGCAACAGAACCCGCGCGAAGATAGTCAAGAACAAAGTCGCTCCTCCGTTCAGAGAGGCAGAATTTGACATTCTCTACGGTAAGGGAATCTCCAAGGTCGGCGAAATCGTCGATCTCGGCGTCAAGTATAATATAGTCAAGAAGAGCGGCTCCTGGTTCTCCTACGGCGACGCCAAGATAGGACAGGGCAGAGAGGCGGTCAAGGATCTTCTCTCATCCAACAAGGAACTTGCCGCCGAAATCGAAGCAAAAATCAACGATGCCATCAAGGCTGAAATCGAGGAGAGAAACAATCCCACCGATAAGAAGGAAGCGGAAGTCCCCGCCCCGCAGGTTCCGACCAGCAAGGCCGGCGCGAGAGCGAAGCTCGACATAGTCGTTGACGAAGACGAATAATGAAAATTTCCTTCACCCACGGAAAGCAGAATAAAATTCACATCTCAATCGACGGCGAGTATAAATTCACGGTGGATGCGGAATACTGGTTTCTTACCCCGTATTGCCGCATGAGCGAAATCACCGGCGAGGAAGAGTGTGAAAAATTCATGACTGAAATCGGCTCGAGATATGCATTTATCTCGGGACTGAGGGTTTTATCCTACGGCGATAACAGCCGCCGCGATCTGTATCAGAAGCTCCTGCGAAAAGGGCATAAGGCGGAATATGTCAACAATGCCCTTGACACGATGGAGGAATACGGCTATATTAACGATAAGCGCTATGCCGAAAACACCGCAGACCGCCTTATCAGAACAAAGCACATGAGCCGGGCAGGGATAAAATCCGAGCTTTTCAGAAAAGGTATTTCAGCGGAAATAATCGAGGAGACACTTGAAGAGCTTGAAGTTGACCCCGTTGCCGAAATACGGGCGCTGATTCAGAAGAAATACACAAGATATCTCGGCGACGAAAAGGGAATGCAGAAAATTATTGCCGCTCTCAGACGGCTCGGCTATCCCTGGAGCGAAATCAAATCGGCATTGAGCGAAGAACTGAACGACACGGAGGCGCAATTCGATGACTAAAGTAGGAATAATCTCACTAGGCTGCCCCAAAAATCAGGTTGATGCGGAGCGTATGCTTGCAACTCTCGACAGAAATCATTATGAAATTGCAGACTGCTATGACGGCGTTGACGCGGTCATTATCAACACCTGCGGATTTATTGACGTGGCGAAGCAGGAGGCAATTGACAATATTCTCGAAATGGCCCAGCTCAAAGAAGAGGGACTTGTCGGCAAAATCATAGTCACAGGCTGCCTGAGCGAGGTCTATAAAGAGGAGATATTTACCGAGATGCCCGAGGTTGACGCAGTGGCAGGTATCGGAGCAATCGGGCGCATTGATAATATAATAGAGAGAGTTCTCAAAGGCGAGAGAGTCTGCGACCTCGCTTCAAAATACAATCTTCCTCTCATCGGAGAGCGCCTGCTGACAACCCCCGAATACTGGGCTTATCTCAAAATTGCGGACGGCTGCTCAAACCGCTGCGCCTACTGCGCAATTCCTTCCATCAGAGGCAATTACAGAAGCGCTGATTTTGACGATTTAATCGAAGAATCAAGGCAACTTGCCGCCTCGGGAGTAAAGGAACTTATTCTCATAGCTCAGGACACAACAGCCTACGGTATGGATTTATACGGAAAACTCCGCCTGCCCGAGCTGCTTGAGGAAATCTGTAAAATTGACGGCATCGAGTGGATTCGTCTGCTCTACTGCTACCCCGATAAGATTACAGATGAGCTGCTTGAAGTCATGGCTCGCGAGAAAAAGATACTCCACTATATCGACCTTCCGCTTCAGCACGCGGATGACAAGATTCTAAAGGCGATGAACAGACACGGCGATTCCGCCCTGTTGCGCGATGTTATATCAAGAATACGCTCCGCTATGCCCGATGCGGTCATCCGCACGACAATGATGGTCGGTTTCCCCGGCGAAGGGGAAGAGGAATTTGAGCACCTTGCGGAATTTGTAAACGAGATGGAATTCGACCGCCTCGGCTGTTTCTCATTCTCACCACAGGAGGGCACGCCCGCCTATGATATGGAAGATCAGGTCGATGAGAGCGTCAAGGTCCGCAGGGGCGAAATAATAATGCAGGATCAGCTCGAAATTGTCACGCTCAAGAACGAGGAGCGCGTGGGCAATATATACAAAGTTCTTGTTGATGATTATGATTCGTATTCCGACAGCTATTCGGGCAGAACTTATATGGACGCGCCCGAAATTGACGGCGTTATCAGATTCACGAGCGAGAAGGTTTATAATCCCGGCGATTTCGTTACAGTTCAAGTCCTCGGAGTCAATGATTACGATCTGATAGGCAAAGAAATAAACTGATTATTGACTTTTTAATAAAATTAAACTATAATGCAATAAATCAATAAGCAAAGCAACGGTCGGGAAGAGTAACTTCCGGCGGCATATCAGAGAGAGGGCAGGATGCTGAAATGTCCTTTATGCCAAGGATTGTGAAGTGCGCCCGGCGGCCCGCGGGAGGAAAGGAAACGAGTATTTCCGCGCGTATGGCTGCGTTAAAGCCTTTGAGTTATAAATCGGAGTGGGACCGCGATTATCGCCTCTGCAGTTTGCAGGGGCGGTTTTTTATTAATAATCGGTTGTAAAACGGAGGATACTATGTTTGAAAGATTCAAAGAAGATATAGCCTGCGTGCGAAGCAGGGACCCGGCTGCGAGGAGCCTTTTTGAAGTGCTCTTCCTTTATCCGGGTTACAGAGCTATACGCATGCACCGAACGGCAAACTGGTTTTACCGCCACAGATTCTTTTTCATAGCGCGCTGGATTTCCCAGAGAGCCTCGCGCAAGACGGGGGTTGAAATTCATCCCGCCGCGAAAATCGGCAGACGCGTATTCATCGACCACGGCACAGGCGTTGTCATAGGCGAAACGGCCGAGGTCGGCGATGATGTCACAATTTACCAGGGAGTTACTCTCGGAGGAACGGGCAAGGAGCTCGGCAAACGCCATCCGACCATCGGCAACAACGTTATGATAGGCTCGGGAGCGAAAGTGCTCGGCCCCGTTATTATCGGCGACAAT
>JAFZOE010000175.1 GCA_017552845.1 Clostridia bacterium | reverse complement strand
CGCAGTATTCTGCCTTGTTGCCGGATTGATATATAAAGCAAACAAAGATAAAAAGGGCGCAGTTATCGCCTGTATTCTCGGTGCACTAGCAATGGGTATAATCTGCCTGCCGCTCAATTATTTCATAGTATATCCCGCTTATGTCAATGTATATCATATGCCGCTCGAAGCAATTATCGGAATGTATCAGGCAATACTCGGCTCGGTTGCCGAGATTCCTACCAAAAATGCTTTATTCAACTGCCTTCTTATTTTCAATGTCCCCTTCACATTTTTCAAAGGGATAATCGATGCAGCGATTTGTATACTGATATATAAGCCACTGTCAAAATTCATAAAAGGTAAAATGTAAAAGAATCCCGCCCATTCATTTGAATGAGCGGGAAAATCATATAATTACGCTATTTCATCGGCTAATTCAGCATATGCTTTAAGAATTGATGAGGCTGTGACTTCGCCGAGCGAGATGAGTTCTTGATAATGATCATCTACAATTCCGAGCGAATAGTCGTTATCCGGGACAACATAGCCGATAGCATCATTGCAGAGACCGAACACAATAGTATCTTCTCCGAATAATTCTCGGACTGTTTTATATCCAAAATCCTTACCTTTGAATGAGCCTTCTGCAGTAAGTGATCCGCCGCCGTAGACGAGATCCTGAACAACCTCGCCGGGCATCATGGCAACCATGACATCGCCGAACTGAGCAAGACCGATTTCCGAATACATATAATACTTATTTATTCCGTCTTTATAAACTTGATAGTCAACGAGATCAAGCTTACCGACAAGCTGCATAAGAGGATTGGTAACAAGAATCGGAACGGTTTTTAATTTCACATTAAACAGAGGTTCAAGTTCTCTTTCTTCAACGGGTTCCCAGTCTTCAAACCAAAGGGAATAATTATCGCCGCCTGCGGCCTTTTCTCTGTTTATGGTTTCCCAATCAGCATTTGCCGAAATCTCATCATATGTATTGGTGAGATTCAGAGCAATATTACCCATCTCATGACCGTAACGCATAGCCTGCATGTATCTTCTTTCAAGATCCTGACCGTCATTAGAAAGTCCTC
The DNA here is from genome assembly GCA_017552845.1 of Clostridia bacterium. GTDB lineage: Bacteria > Bacillota > Clostridia > Oscillospirales > Acutalibacteraceae > CAG-177. The sequence goes on along the minus strand of JAFZOE010000175.1, from coordinate 3,161 downwards.
TTCCGTAATATATACCTGCTATCGCGCCGTTGAAGAACATAAAGTTGTATCCGCCCTGTTCAACAGTTTCGCCGAGGTAATAAACATAATCGCCTGAAAGCTGTCTTCCGTTATCAACCGGATCGCTCGTTGCAAGACCGGTAACATCGGGATGAGCTGCAATATTGATAATCATTGTCGGGGCTTTGCCCTCGTCCGAGGGAGTGAATACAAATCTTGACATATCGGTGCAAAGAGAAGTGCAGGATTTACGGTTTCTGTTATCGAAATAATCTTTATTGAGAGTCTTTACAGCATAAGTCATTGTGCCGGGAGTCATGTCATCGACAGCCGCCTTCATTGCCTGAGCCATAATATGAGCCGCCCAGTCAAGCCATTCCTGATTAACGCCTTTTTCTTTTTCAAGGAAAGGCAGGTAAGATTTGAACATATTGCCGAATATCTTCTTGAACTGATTGGTCCAGAGTCCCTGAGTATCAAGGCAGGAGTGGCAGTGAGTAGAAGAAAGATTAACCGATGCAAATTCGGTATCCGGCATGAGCTCTTTGAAATACTTTCTCACAAGTTGGATATCACCGTTGCAGAATCCGATACAGTCAACATTACCGTAAACGGAAATCCCTCTAACGCTTCCGTCATCAACTGCGATAACTCTTATCTGCATGTCATCGATAACTTCTTCGACTTTATTATTCATGCCGTTGTCGAGAGTCATAAAGCCACCGAGATAATAGTCCTTATTCTTATCAAGAATATCATCGGGAACAAGCGATGCCTTAGCATATCCGAGCTGCCAGCTGCCATTATCGGCGGGCTCATTAAGCCATTCATCATTGCCCGAATAGAAATTTTCCGCGCTGTATTCGCTGACTTTTTTGAAATTGGAACTATCGGGAATTATAAGATCCAGTCCGCCGAGCACACCCCTGATAATCCCTTCAAGAAGCGACACGCCTACATGCGTAAGCTTGTCACCTATATCCGAAGCGGCTCCGGCACCAACTGCAGAGAATCCGCCGATAACCAGGGATAAGGCAAGCACAATGCATAAAATAGCTTTGAAACTTCTCTTCATTTAAATCTCTCCTTAAAATTTATAATTATATTTTATCATTTAGATGAATCTTTGTAAAGAAAAATATAAATGTTCTAAATTTACAATAAATAAGTTCAACATAATTGTAATTTTAAATAAAAGTTAATTAACAGTTGAAAAATTTAATATAATTTAGTATAATTTAATAAATATAACTTGAGGTGGCAATTTGAAAAGAGTTTTTGCAATTCACGACCTGTCCGGAATCGGAAAATGCTCCCTTACCGCTGCCATTCCGATTATTTCGGCGGCGGGAGTTGAGTGCAACCCGGTTCCTACCGCTGTGCTTTCGACACATACCGGAAATATTGAAGGTTATACTTTCCGTGATCTCACCGATGATTTGATTCCGTATATCCGTCATTGGCAGAAAACCGGTGTCAGACCCGATACGATTTATTCGGGATACCTCGGCTCCGAAAGACAGATTGAAGCGGTTCTGGAAATAATCTCAGTATTTTCGGATAATAATCCCATGATTGTAGTCGACCCTGCTATGGCAGATTTCGGAGTAATGTATAAAGGCTTCGAAATTGAATTTGCCGAAAAAATAAGAGAGCTGTGTAAAGAAGCGGACGTAATCACACCGAATGTCACAGAAGCCGCACTTCTTACCGGAACAGATTACAAAGCCGATTACGATACAGACTATTTATTAACCCTGATTAACAGATTATCGGATATTACAAAAAGATACGCCGTGCTTACGGGCGTTTCGGATATTCCCGGTAAAACCGGATGTCTTGTATTTGACAAAAGCGAAAACAGGCACCGTTTCTTTACAACCGACAAATGCGAAGGAATCTATTACGGAACAGGAGATATATTCACCTCTGTATTAACCGCCGTAATGACAAAAGGCGGAGATTGCTTTACTGCTGCCGAAAAAGCTTTGAATTTCACTTATAAATCGATATATGCCACTTTTACCGAAGGAACCGACACAAGGCTCGGAGTTGCTTTTGAAAAATTTCTTGGCGATTTAATTTAAGGAGGTCATGATATGAGTTACGCAGACGAAGTGTTTATTGCTACCTGTAAAGACATACTGAATAACGGCATTTCCGATGCCGACAGAGATGTCCGCCCCAAATGGGAAGACGGAACTCCCGCACACACAATCAAAAAATTCGGCGTTATCAACAGATATGACCTTTCAAAAGAATTCCCGATGCTCACTCTGAGAAAGACTTTCCTGAAATGTGCAGTCGATGACCTTCTGTGGATCTGGCAGAAGAAGTCAAATAATATTCATGATTTAGGCAGCCATGTCTGGGATGCATGGGCAGACGAGAACGGCTCAATCGGCAAAGCTTACGGATACCAACTTTCGGTGAAACATCATTATCCCGAAGGCGATATGGACCAGGTTGACAAAGTCATTTATGATTTGAAACACAACCCTGCAAGCAGAAGAATAATGACTAATATTTACAATCATGCAGACCTCAGTGAAATGGCGCTATATCCCTGCGCATACAGCATGACATTCAATGTTACAGGCAATAAACTGAATGCAATATTGAATCAGCGTTCTCAGGATATGCTCGCGGCAAACATCTGGAATGTCGCTCAATATTCCGCGCTAGTATGTATGCTGGCTCAGGTCACCGGTTTTGAACCCGGCGAATTTGTTCACGTTATTGCCGATGCTCATATTTATGACAGGCACATTCCCATTATTGAAGAGCTGATTACTAAGAAGCCATATGAAGCTCCGACGGTTACTCTTGATAAATCGGTTACTGATTTCTATAAATTCACAAAAGACAGTTTCAGTATAGAAAACTATAAATTCCACGAATTCACTACAAAGATTCCGGTCGCGGTATAAGAGGTTAATTCATTATGAAAACAATAGTCTGTGTTGATAATAACTGGGCAATAGGCAGTGCGAATGATCTGCTGTATCATATTCCCGCTGATATGAAGCACTTCAAAGAGAAGACAATTGGTAATGTTGTGGTAATGGGACTCGCTACTTTGCTTTCATTTCCGGGACAGAAACCGCTTAAAGACAGAGTTAATATAGTCCTTTGCGATGATCCCGAATTTGAATGCGAGG
>JAFZOE010000174.1 GCA_017552845.1 Clostridia bacterium | reverse complement strand
GTCGGCAGCAGCAAGAGAGAATTCGAGTTCTATACCGAGGAGCTCAAGAAGGTCAAGGCCGAGCTCCAGCAGTTCAGAACCATGGTCGAAATGCTCTGCAACGGCGAAAAGAAACCCGAGGATATTCCCGAGATTCCCGTTGAGCCCGACGTTCCCGATTTCAAGGCTGCTCCCGCTCCCGCAGTTGAAGCTCCCGCACCGGTAGTTGAAGCTCCCGCTCCCGTAATCGAGAAACCCGTTGTTGAGATTCCCGCAGAGCCCGCAGCTCCCGCAGCGGAAAAAGGGAAGATATCGATGATCTCCTCGGTCTCTTTGACGATTCCGATGATTCCGATATTTCAGCAGACCTCGACAGCCTCATTCCCGAAGCTCCCGCGTCGGTTATTGAAGCTCCCGCTCCCGTGATTGAAGAGCCCGCAGCTGAGATTCCTGCAGAGCCCGAGGCAGTTGAAGAGCCCGAAGAGCCGGCAGTTCCCGTTATCCCCGCTGATGATGATGACGCCGGAGACGATACCGATGATTTCTTTGCCGATTTCACAGACGATATTGACGATCTCGAGATTCCCGGCGAAGGCTCGGATGACGATGATGACGATGACATTTCGTCCCTCTTTGATTCGCTCTTCGATTGATAATCGATGTTTCAGTTAATCAGCATTCTTGTTATCGCCCTGCTCGTTTTTCTTGACAGAATTTCTAAGATTGCCGCCGTCGCGGCATTCGGAGCAGGGGGGACAAAAGAATTTCTTTTCGGCTTGTTTCAGTTCAGATACACCGAAAATACCGGCGCCGCATTCAGTTCATTTGCCGATAACAAAAGCATACTGATAGTCTTTACGGCGCTGGTCATCATATTGTGTCTGTTCCTTCTGCTTACAAAAAAGGTGAAGGCGAAAATTCCCGCCGTCTGCCTTGTGATGATAGTCTCGGGCGGCATAGGCAATCTCATTGACAGGATTGCAAAAGGCTATGTGGTTGATTTCATTGAGCCCCTGTTTATGAATTTTGCCGTTTTCAATGTGGCGGATATTTTCATCACCTGCGGAGCGATTCTGCTTATGTGCTATGAAGTCGCAACGCTCATCAAAGAAAAGCAGGCGGGCAGATCCGGCGAAAAGGAAGACGGTAAGGCGGAAGACAATGACAGATAAGATTGGTTCATTTGAATACGGCGAGCCTGTTTCCTTCGTAGTCGATGAAAGCTTTGCGCAGGAGAGAGTTGATAAAATTCTCTCCTTTGTGTTAGATAACCGTTCCCGTTCGTTTGTGCAGGGGCTTTTTGAAAAATGCCTCGTATCCTGCCGCGGAAAGGTTATCCAGAAAAATTTCAGGCCGAAGGCGGGGGATGAGATTGAATTCACCGTTCCCGAGCCCGAAGATCTGGAAATAAGCAAAGAGAACATTCCTCTCGATATCGTCTATGAGGATTCTTCTCTGCTCGTGGTGAATAAGCCCCGGGGAATGGTCGTCCATCCCGCGCCGGGCAACTATACCGGCACTCTCGTCAACGCCCTTCTGTGGCATTGCGGAGATTCACTCTCCGGAATCAACGGAGTGATAAGGCCGGGCATTATTCACAGAATCGATAAGGATACCAGCGGCCTGCTTCTCGTTGCAAAGACGGATGAGGCCCATATCGCCCTTTCGGCTCAGATTAAAGAGCATTCGCTTGACCGCGAATATCTCGCCGTGATTCACGGCTCATTGAAAGAGCAGAAGGGCACGGTTGACGCGCCGATAGGAAGAAGCACGGTTGACCGCAAAAAGATGTGCGTTACTGATAAGAATTCAAAGAACGCAGTCACGCATTATGAAGTTCTCGAAGAATTCGGAAACTTTTCATTTGTAAGATGTATACTTGAGACCGGGCGCACCCATCAGATAAGGGTGCATATGGCATATCTGGGCCATCCGGTGGCGGGGGACCCGGTTTACGGTCCCGGCGGTAAGCCTGCGATTGAGGGCGGTCAGTGCCTTCACGCCGCAGTGCTCGGATTCACCCATCCCGTATCGGGCGAAAGAATCCGCTTTGAAGCGCCGCTTCCCGATTATTTTGAAACTTTTCTGACCGGACTAAGGAGTAAGTAATGAACGGCGAATTACCGTATTCATCGTGGCTTGTTGCCTCGGATATAGATTCAACGCTCAATAACAAAAAGCGCGAACTGCCGCCCGAGAATCTGAAGGCGGTTCAGGATTTCGTTGCCAAGGGCGGGAGATTCACCCTCGCTTCAGACAGAAATCCCGAGCTTATGGGAGGTCATTTTGAGAATCTTCCCATCAGCGGAACTCCCGCAGTCGTTATGGGCGGCGCCGGCATATATGATTTTACCGAACGTAGGCTCCTGAGCTTCAAGCCGCTCAGCGCAGATTCGGTTGAAGCCGCGGTAAAGATTGCCGAAAAATTCCCGACGCTCGATGTGATAATTGATACAAAGGATAAGCAGTATATTTCGGGCATCGGCTTCTGGGCGCATTTCTATCTCCGCAAGAGCCACGCAACTCATGAGTATTTCAGAAGAATAGCCGATGTTCCGCGCGAAAACTGGGGCAAGGCCGTCTTCTTCGGCCCGATGTGGAGAGTCAGGCAGATAAGAAAAGATCTCAAAGCCGTTGAAGGCAGGGAGTTCAGCGTCATTGATTCCTCGTTTGTCAGCGTTCAGATTCAGGCAAAGGGCGCAAATAAGGGCACCGCTGTCATGGAAATCGCTCAGATGCTCGGCATCGAACCCGACCATACCGCCGCAATCGGAGACTACTATAACGATTACAAAATGCTCTCCCTGGTCGGAACAGCGGGCTGCACGGCGTCCGCACCGAAAAAGCTCAAAGAAAAAGCCGATTACGTTGCCTGCCACTGCAATAAGGGCGCGGTTGCGGATTTCCTCGGCTATTTGATAAAAAACAAAATAGAGAAATAAAAATATACCGGAGGTGGCTGTTATGGATGCAGCAATCAGAAAACAGTTGAAAATCACGGCATGCAAAGCAAGGATGGGTATCATCGAAGGCGTATTCAACGCCAAATCGGGCCATCCGGGCGGCGCGCTCTCCTGCGTTGACATCATTACCTATCTCTATTTCAATCACATGAATGTCAATCCGGCTGAGCCCAAGGATGAAAACAGAGACCGCTTCGTTCTCTCGAAGGGCCACGCGGCTCCCGCTCTCTATGCGGTGCTCGCTCTCAAAGGCTTCTTCCCCGAGGAATGGATCAAGACTCTCAGAAAGAGTGATTCCAACCTCCAGGGCCACCCCAGCATCAAATATACCCCCGGCGTTGATATGTGCACCGGCTCGCTCGGTCAGGGCATCTCCGCTGCCTGCGGAATGGCTCTCGGCGCAAAGCTCGCCGGCAAGAGCTACAGAACATTCACTATTCTCGGCGACGGCGAGATTCAGGAAGGTCAGGTCTGGGAGGCTGCTATGTATGCTTCCGCCAAGGGTCTCGATAACCTTGTCGCCGTAGTTGATAACAACAATCTTCAGATTGACGGCACCTGCGCCGAAGTCAATTCTCCCTATCCGATTCCCGAGAAATTCAAGGCTTTCGGCTGGAACGTAATCGAAATCGACGCTCACTCTTTCGACGAAATCGATGCCGCATTTGCCGCCGCGAAGGAATTCAAGGGCAAGCCGACCGCGATTATTGCCAAGAGCATCAAGGGCAAGGGTGTTTCCTATATGGAAAACGAAGTCGGCTGGCACGGCAAGGCTCCCAACGCCGAAGAATACGAGCAGGCAATGACAGAACTCAAAGCAGCTCTCGCAGAGCTTGAAGCATAAGGAAGGGGTGTAAATAATGGCTGATATTATCAAAATGGCAACCCGTGACGCTTACGGCAAAGCTCTTGCCGAGCTCGGTGAAAAAAATGATAAGGTAGTCGTTCTTGACGCCGACCTTGCAGCAGCAACAAAGACCGGAATGTTCAAGAAGGTTTTCCCCGACAGATTCAT
>JAFZOE010000173.1 GCA_017552845.1 Clostridia bacterium | reverse complement strand
TTCGAGAATCATGTCGGGCAGAGAACCGGGCTCCATGCCGTTTACACTGCTTGATTATTTCCCCGATGATTTCATACTCTTCGTCGATGAATCCCATGTCACGCTCCCGCAGGTCAGGGCAATGTTCGGCGGCGACAAGGCGAGAAAAACAAGCCTCGTTGACTATGGCTTCCGTCTGCCCTCGGCCTATGACAACAGACCGCTGACATTTGACGAATTCTATTCTAAGGTTCATCAGAAAATATTCGTCAGCGCGACTCCCGGCGATTTTGAAAAAGAGAAAAGCGCCGCAATAGTTGAGCAGGTCATCAGACCGACCGGTCTGCTTGATCCCGAAATCTCGGTAAGACCGGTTGAGGGTCAGATTGACGACCTTGTTTCCGAAATCAATATGAGGGTTGAAAAGCACGAGAGAGTGCTTGTGACGACTCTTACGAAAAAGATGGCGGAGGACCTGACCGAATACCTTGAGAATCTTGATATCAAGGTCCGCTATATGCATCACGATATAGATACGATAGAGCGAATGGAAATCATAAGGGGCCTGCGCCTCGGCGATTTCGATGTGCTCGTCGGTATAAACCTTCTGCGCGAAGGCCTCGATATTCCCGAGGTATCGCTTGTCGCGATTCTCGACGCGGATAAAGAGGGCTTCCTGAGAAGCGAAACTTCGCTTATACAGACAGTCGGCAGAGCCGCGAGAAACGCGGAAGGCAAGGTTATCATGTATGCTGATTCGGTCACTCCGTCAATGGAGAGAGCGATAATCGAAACAAACCGCCGCCGCGAAAAGCAGATGAAATACAACGAGGAAAACGGAATCGTTCCCAAAACGATAGTCAAGGACGTCCACGAAATCATCGAGATTTCAACCGCCGCGGATGACGAGAAACAATATTCAAAGATGAGCAGAATAGAGAAAGAAAAGCTCATCGCCCAGCTGACCGCCGAAATGAAGGCGGCAGCGAAGATACTTGAATTCGAACACGCCGCGTATCTGCGCGACAGGATAGAGAAGATAAGAAATTCGGGCTCAAAGGCCAAAACTTCCAAGGGGTAATTATGGCAGACAAGATAGTAATCAAAGGCGCAAAAGAGCATAATCTCAAGAATATCGATGTCACGATTCCGAGAGATAAGCTCATAGTTTTCACCGGCCTTTCGGGCTCGGGCAAATCGTCTCTCGCATTTGATACAATATATGCGGAGGGACAGAGACGCTATGTCGAATCGCTCTCATCCTATGCGCGCCAGTTCCTCGGTCAGATGGAAAAGCCGAATGTAGAGAGCATTGACGGCCTTTCCCCCGCTATTTCTATAGACCAGAAATCGACCTCGCGCAATCCTCGCTCAACTGTCGGAACAGTGACCGAAATCTATGATTATCTGCGACTTCTCTACGCGAGAATAGGCATCCCCCACTGCCCCGAATGCGGCAGGGAGATAGTCAGGCAGACGGTTGATGACATAACGGACAGAATTCTCGCGCTCGAGGAAGGGACAAAGATTCAGCTCCTCTCCCCGATTGCCAGAGGTAAAAAAGGCAGATTTGAAAAAGAGCTCGAGCAGGTGCGAAAGAGCGGTTTCGCGAGAGTGCGCATTGACGGCAGCATCTACGATTTATCCGAGGAGATTACCCTCGATAAAAATAAGAAACACACAATCGAGGTGGTTGTTGACCGCCTTGTGATAAAAGATTCGATTCGTTCGCGACTCGCGGATTCGATTGAGACCGCGACTAATCTTTCGGACGGTCTGCTCGCTGTCGATATAGTCGGCGGCAAAGAGCAGCTTTATTCGCTGAATTTTGCCTGCCCGGAGCACGGAGTCTGCATTGAGGAGCTTGAGCCGCGCTCATTCTCTTTCAACAATCCCTTCGGCGCGTGTCCGAAATGCTCGGGTCTCGGCGAATTCAAGAAAATCAACGAAAAAATGATAGTTCCCGACGATAAGCTCTCGATAAATCAGGGGGCGATAAAAGCATCGGGCTGGGGAATTGCAGACGGCACGATTGCGAGGATGTATTACGAAGGCCTTGCAAAAGAATACGGCTTTACTCTCGATATGCCTTTCAAAAAAATACCCGATGAGGCAAAGCAGATTATTTTCTACGGAACAAACGGCAAAAAAATCAAGTTCGTGCGCGGCGGCATCTACGGTGGTGGCACATATCTCGCCGATTTCGAGGGCGTTATCAATAACCTTGAGCGCCGTTATCTTGAAACATCGAGCGAGGCGCAGAGGGCGGAGCTCGAGCAATATACGGCGAGCGAGACCTGCCCCGAATGCGGCGGCGCGCGCCTTAAAAAAGAATACCTCAATGTTACTGTCGGCGGCATAAACATCGACGAATTCTCTCATAAATCAATCACAAAAGAGCTTGAATTCATCAATAATCTGAAGCTCACCGAGAAAGAGAAGCTCATCGGCGGACTGATAATCAAAGAAATAAAATCCCGTCTCGAATTCCTTTCAAGCGTTGGTCTCGAATACCTTCAGCTCTCGAGAGCCGCAGGCACTCTTTCGGGCGGCGAGGCGCAGAGAATCCGCCTTGCAACGCAGATAGGCTCGTCCCTTATGGGCGTGCTGTATGTTCTCGACGAGCCGAGCATCGGCCTTCATCAGAGGGATAATTCAAAACTGCTCGCTACTCTCAAAAACCTGCGCAATATCGGCAACACGCTGATAGTCGTCGAGCACGATGAGGAGACTATTCTCTCCGCCGATTATGTGGTCGATGTCGGCCCCGGCGCGGGAATTCACGGCGGAAACATAGTCTGCACCGGCACTCCCGCCGATATCATGAAATGCAAAGAGAGCATAACCGGACAGTATCTCAGCGGTAAGAAGCAGATTGACGTCCCCGAAAAGCGCAGAAAAGGCAACGGAAAATTCCTGACCGTTTACGGCGCGGCAGAAAACAACCTCAAGAATATTGATGTAAAATTCCCGCTCGGCGAGTTTATATGCGTGACGGGCGTTTCGGGCAGCGGAAAGAGCTCGCTCGTAAATGAAATTCTCTCAAAGCATCTCGCAGTTGAGCTCAATAACGCCAAGAAGATTCAGGGCAGATTCTCAAAAATCGAGGGCACGGAATATCTCGACAAGGTCATCACGATTGACCAGAGCCCGATAGGCAAATCGCCGCGCTCAAATCCGGCAACTTATACGGGCGTTTTCACCGACATCAGAGAGCTTTTCGCCCAGACCGTCGATGCCAAAAAACGCGGCTACAAGGCAAACCGCTTCTCATTCAATGTTAAAGGCGGCAGATGCGAGGCCTGCCAGGGCGACGGCATAGTCAAAATCGAAATGCAGTTCCTCGCGGATGTGTATGTCCCCTGCGAGACATGCCGCGGCGAAAGATATAACAGAGAAACGCTTGAAGTTCATTACAAGGGCAGGAACATTCACGATGTGCTTGAAATGACGGTCGAGGAAGCGATGAATTTCTTTGATGCCGTGCCGAAAATCCGCAGGAAGATTGAGGCAATTTACGATGTCGGCCTCGGATATATAAAACTCGGCCAGCCCGCAACCACGCTTTCGGGCGGCGAGGCGCAGAGAGTCAAGCTCGCGACTGAGCTCTCGCGGACCGCGACGGGCAAAACCGTATATATTCTCGATGAGCCGACCACGGGCCTTCACGCGGCGGATGTCCACCGCCTGACAGAGGTCCTCCAGAAGCTTGTCGACGCTGGCAATACCGTAATCGTAATCGAGCACAATCTCGATATGATAAAGACTGCCGATTATATTATCGACCTCGGCCCCGAGGGCGGAGACGCGGGCGGAGAAATCGTTGCCGCAGGCACTCCCGAGCAGGTCGCCAAGGTCAAGGAATCATATACAGGTCAATACCTGAAACCGCTCCTTAAAAAGAAAGGAAAGTAAGATGGATAAATTCAACGGAATACCCGATGAGATACTCGGAGCATTCGAATTCGAAGGCAGCCCCAAAAGCGCCGAAAGAATCACTGACGGGCATATAAACAACACCTTCGCCCTGACATTTGAGAGCGAAGGCGGAAAGATAAGAAAATATCTGCTTCAGGAGCTTAACACCAATGTTTTCAGACAGCCCGAAGCGCTGATGAATAATGTGGTCGGCGTAACGGAATTCCTGAAGAAAAAGATAACCGCGGCGGGCGGAAACCCGGAGAGAGAATGCCTGACCGTCATCCCCTCAAAGGATTCAAAGCCTTATTATATCACGGCGGACGGCAAATTCTGGCGCTGCTTCAATTTCATTGAAAATACCTACACTCTGCAGAAGGTTGAGAGCGCGCAGAGTTTCGCCGCGGCGGCGAGGGCATTCGGCAATTTCCAGTGCCTGCTTGCGGATT
>JAFZOE010000172.1 GCA_017552845.1 Clostridia bacterium | reverse complement strand
TAATATAGTTTCTCATTATTGACGCTATTTCATCAAGCTGCCTTTCGCCGCCGTCCGGCATGTACTCGGTCGACACCCTTATGTATTCGCTGCCGTTATAATATTTTACTACGGTTACAGCACCGTCAATCGGATATGTATCTTCCAGTTCATCCCATTTATCAAACTTATACTTATCGGCGATTTCCAAACATTTTTCAACAGCTTCATACGGAACAGTATATTCGTTTACCGTCTCTTCCTCATCATCCGAATCGGTATTATACACTTTAAGAATAGCCTCAACCTCACTTTTGTAATAGAGCGTCATTTCAAGATGACCTCGGCTTATTTCCGTGCCGGTAACGGCATAGTAATAATCAACGAGCATTGTTTCTTCTTCATCAGGGCCGGTATATTCCATTGAATTATGTGATTTGCATTCGAGCTTAACATTTCGCTCAGGCATAACAAATCTGATAATAAAGCCTTTCTTTTCGCTGTATTCGATCTTAATAGATTTACCGTCTAGATAAAACGAATAATCGGTATCGGTCGCAATAATATCATAGTATAAAACGACCATCTGGCCATGACGGTAGGAATCCTTTGCGCCCTTATAAAAATCCTTCTGTCCGCAGTAATCTATGATGAATTTTTCACCGCCGCATGAGCCAAAAAGCATAACCATCCCCCCTATTAATATTACAACAAGAATAAGAGAAAGTATAGATTTGAACTTTATAAACATTTCAATCACCGAAATAATTATATCATATTCGTTAAAAATGTAAAGAATAGGATTTTCCAAAAATCTATGGACTTTTTATTCCTGTGAATATATAATTGTTTTATAAAATAAGAAAGGGCTGACATAATGAAAAAGACTGTAAAATCCGCAGCGGCTGTGATTATAGCAATAATTATGCTTACGGCTTATCTGCCGGTATTTGCAGAGAATGCGGGAGATTCTCTCCCTCTTCTGCATACTGAGGGGGAAAAGATTCTCGATTCTAAGGGAAATGAAATTGTGCTCAGAGGCACCAATTTCGGAGGCTGGGGTATCATGGAGGACTGGTTCTGCCCCTATACCAATCCCGCCGGCGAGGAGCAGGTGTATCTGAAACTCGTCGAGAGATTCGGCCGGGAAGCCGTTCATGAGCTTTTCAAGCTTTACAGAAGCAACTGGATAACTGAAACCGACTATAAAAATGTTGCCGAGCTGGGAATGAATGTAATCCGTCTCCCGATTTGGTATAGAAATTTCCAGAGCGACGATAACGGAACCTGGTATCGGACTGCCGATGGCGAGATTGACTTCAGCGAACTTGATGAAGTTGTTTCAATGTGCAAGAAATACGGCCTTTATCTGATTATCGATCTTCACGGTCTGCCCGGATATCAGAATGACTATGATCACTGCGGCCAGTCAAAATCCATGTCTCTGTTTGACGCAACAGAAAAGGGCGCAAGATACAGAGAAGTCGTTATTGATTTCTGGACCGAACTCGCCAAACATTATAAAGGCGAGACTTCTGTTGCGATGTATGACCTGATGAACGAACCTCTCGGCACAAATATTACAAGAGACGGCAGCTTCCAGCAGACATTCTGGGATTTCAGCAATGATTTATATAATGCAGTCCGTGCCGTTGATCCTGATCATATAATCAGCATGGAGGCCATCTGGGATCCGTCGGCAATAGCTTCACCCGATGTTTACGGCTGGGAGAATATAGTATATCAGGAGCATCTCTACGACATTACGAATTTCACAATTCTCAGCAAAGTAAACGAAATAAGAGACGCAAAATACAATGCGCCTTTTTATATCGGTGAGTTTTATCCGCGCGGACTTACAACATTCGGTTATCTGTTCTCAATTTTCAACGACAGAGGCCTGAGCTGGACCACCTGGACTTATAAAGGAGCCGGCCCGGACGCAGACAAATCTCCCTGGTTCCTCTACGGCTCATCAACTGTGGAAAAGATAGATTACGAAAACGACAGTCTTGAAGAACTTCAAAGAAAATTCGGTGAAGTTCTACGCACCGACGGCGAGAAGTTCAGCAAAAACACATTTGCAGATTATGCTTCTAATTTCACCGACGGAACAGTTGATAAAGCCTGCCTTATGACCTTCGGCCTGATTGATACTGTCGGCTCAAAAGAGCAGAGAAGCGCCATGCAGAGCGAAAAATTCAACGCAGTAATCACGACAATAAAAGACTGGCTCAGAAAGCTCAAAACCGGCGATTTGCTGTAAACATTAATATAAGAAATCCGCAGGATAAAACCTGCGGATAATTTTATTCGTTTTTATCGGGAACATAAAGCAGTTTCTTAAAAAACGGTTCCCAGAAAGGCAGGGCGCAGATAACGAAAATGACAACTGCGACAAGGAGTTCATAGATAAGGAGCTTTGAAGTAAAGAAAGAGTCAATATGAAACCTGTCGTTAACCAGGCCGAACCAAAGGAGCTTGAGGGCAAAATGAAGGGAATAAATCTGGACACTTCTCGCTCCGATTTTCGCAATTTTACCCTTACCTATCTTATCGGGAATCACAGCCATAAAAGCAAATCCCATAAGTGCGGAAACAGCATAACAGATAAGGCGGAAAACAAATGCATAAGGTGCGTTTTTGATCAATACTCGGTAAGGATTTC
>JAFZOE010000171.1 GCA_017552845.1 Clostridia bacterium | reverse complement strand
GGGCAGTATGATTATTCCGCCTTCTGCGCGGCCGGCAGCAGCGTTGAGGATACGGTCAGAAATGTAACAGAGGCTCAGGTTACAAGAGAAGGAGACCTCGTCATTTTCAGAGTGCGCGCCGACGGGTTTCTTTATAACATGGTCAGGATAATGACCGGCACGCTGATTGACATATCCGCCGGCAAGATTGAACCCGGCACGATTAAAGACATAATTCTTTCCAAGGACAGAAGCCGCGCGGGAGCAACCGCAAGGCCCGAAGGCCTTTTCCTGAATAAAATCATCTATTGAGAGGTAATACCGTGGCTGACAGAACAGTCGATTTCCAGAGGGAGCGAAGCAAGGCCCTCAAAAAGAAAATATTCAGAAAGCTCAGGATTCCCGGAGCAATTCTCATAATTCTGCTGATTCTTGCGCTGATTTATACCCTGATGGGAGAAGTCAGGCGTTCAAATATAGCAGACAGTTTCAGGGCAATTCCCAAAACCGTCGGCGAGAGCAGAGGATTTCCGTATAATGAGGATGAACTCTCCCTTGACAGAGTTATGCTTATAGGCGACAAGCCTCTCATAGTAAGCGATTCAGGAGTTGAAGTAATTTCAAATAATGCCGACAAGCTTTTTGACCGCCATCTCGATTGGGGCGATACGAGAGTCAATTCCTTTAACGGCAGAGCCCTCGTTTACAGCAACACATCGGCAAAGGCTTATCTTATCGGCAGGACCGCAGAGCTTGCCTCCTTTGAGGAGGAGAGCCCGATAGTTACCGGCACGGTCGGCAAAAACGGCTCGGTTGCCGTCTCCTATTCGACCGACGGCTCGCAGAGTGTAGTCAAAGTTTATAAGCCTTCAAAGAAGCTCTACTGGCAGTGGCAGTGCGACAGGGAATATGTTTCATCGCTCTCCCTTTCGCCGTCCGGCGGCAAAATTCTCATCTCGGCAATCGGAGTTGACAATGCCGAAATTTATTCCAGAATTATCCTCTTTGATACCCGAAAGACTGCTCCGCAGTTTGATACAAAGATTGAGGGCACTTCGATATTGAAAGTGATTTATGCCTCATCTGGCAGGATGATTGCGGTCGGAGACAACAAGACCGTCGTCCTCAATCGAAAGGGCGAAATAAAATCCCAGATTAAATACGCCGATGACGCGCTCTTTACCGTTGATTCTGATAATGACGGAAACGTTCTGCTCTGCTACAAGGAATTTGGCGGCTCAAAGATTAAAGTAGTCAGAATTCCCGCAGGCCCCGGGAAGAACAAAGAATTTGAAATCGGCTATATGCCCGAGAGCGCCGATATCAGAGGCGGCAGGATTGCCTTTGCCTCGGGCAATACGGTCGAGATTTACAATACAGGCGGCAAGGTCCTGCAGACCTATGACTGCAAGCAGGATGTAAAGACCGTCCTGCTCTCGAATTCCGGTATATTCACTTTGGAAAACGGCTCGGTCTGCAAATACTAAACCGATTACGAATAAATAGTTATTTTTGGAGGTGACAAATTGCCTTATCTTCCATACATAATAACCGCGATACCCTTTGTTGTGCTTGCCGTTGCGGTTATCGTCGGCAGGGTGAAGGGTTTCGCAGGGATAATTCTCTCTGCGGTTGCAATCATAGTATGTATGATTCTCGCTCGCACCTATGCCGCACCCCTTGCAGAGGCAGTCACCTCAAAGATTATTCACACGAAGCTCGTCGAGAGCATTTCAAAGCAGCTTATCGAAGGCATTGCAAACGGCAAGACCACTCTCTCCCAGATTCTGCCGGGTATGTTTACAGCGGCGGCAGAGAGCGGAGGAATGGCGGCGGATTCATCCGTTACCGCGGACGCGGTCAAGTCAATCAGCGAAAGAATTGCGCTCAGCGCCGAAAGCGTTGCGATTATTCCGCTGCTGACCGCCGTATTCTTTGCCTTGGTATATATAATTGCACAACTCATAAGCAGAATTTTCATCAAGCTTTCCGATCTTATTCTCAAGCTGCCTTTCATCAGGCAGGCGAATAACTGGCTCGGAGCGGTATTCGGAGGCATAGTCGGGCTGATTCTCGCCGCGCTCAGCGTGCTGCTGATAGTTTCGGTTTCCCGTATGATTCCCGATTCCGCGTTTTCCGTTGCGGTAGGCAAAGCAAGCTTAATAAATCTGTTCTATGAAAAAATCCAGTTAATCATATAGCGGAGGTTCCCTATGAAAAAGATTATCAAAGAGTATTTAACGAATTGCTGGACGGTTCCGAATTTGCTTTCATTTTTAAGAATTCTCATGGTGCCCTTATTTGCGGTTCTGTTTATGAAAGGGTATTATCTCTGGAGCATCGGCGTGCTCGCGCTCTCGGGCCTGAGCGATTTCTTTGACGGCAAGATTGCCAGAAGATTCAATCAGGTCAGCGCTCTCGGCAAGGTGCTCGATCCCATAGCAGACAAGCTCACCCAGATTACGATTGCTGTTGTATTCTATATCACTTTTGCTCGTGCATCTGATGCAACAGTCAAGGCTTTCAGCTGGATTTTCCTTATCTTCCTTGTCAAAGAGGCTGTAATGATAGTCGGCGGAGCTATAATGATTGCAATCGGTCTCAGGCCCGGCGCCGCCGAGATGCCCGGCAAGGTAGCGACTTTCGCTTTCTATGTTATTATGATTCTGATTATGGCCTTCGGACCGGAAATCGGAATATTCAGGAATCTTTTCACTCTTCCCACCGTTTTAATGTATATCCTTGTAAGTATCAGCGTAGTGCTTACCATCGTCGCATTCTGCGGATATCTTCCCGGCGTATTCAGGATGCTTAAAGAGAAAAACGAGAAGAAGGCGCAGGGTGAGGAAGAGAATACGGAATCTTAAAGCAAAGAGGAAATATCAATGAAGCAGGTTTTATGTTCAAAATGCAAAAAACGCCCCGCGATGTTTTTCATGACAAAAATCGAGGGCGACAAAACTACGCAGGAGGGGCTCTGCCTCAAATGCGCGATGGATATGAATATCGGCCCCATCAAGCAGATAATTGAGTCGATGGGCATATCCGAGGATGAGCTCGAGGAAGTCAGCGAGCAGTTCGGCGAAATGTTTGAAAACGGCAATTTCGAACCGGGCGGCGCAGGCACCCTTCCGTTCATGCAGAATTTTGCCGCGATGCAGAATAATCAGGGCGAATCCGGAGAAGACACCGGCGAAAAGACGGAAGAGCCGGAAAGAAAGCACCGATTCGGCAGAAAGAACAGGGACGAGGGCGAGAAAAAGAGGAAGTATCTCACCCAGTTCTGCACAGACCTTACGGCGAAAGCACGCGCGGGCAAAATCGACCGCATTATCGGGCGCGAAAATGAGATTTACCGCTCTATTCAGATTCTCTGCCGCAGGACGAAAAACAATCCCTGTCTGATAGGCGAGCCCGGTGTCGGCAAGACCGCCATAGCCGAAGGCCTCGCCCAGAAGATTGCCGCCGGTGAAGTTCCCGCAAAGCTCATGGATAAAGAGATTCAGATGCTCGACCTAGCCGCGCTCGTAGCCGGCACCCAGTTCAGAGGTCAGTTTGAGAGCAGAATCAAGGGCCTGATTGACGAGGTTAAATCCGAAGGCAATATCATCCTGTTTATCGATGAGGTGCATCAGCTTGTCGGCGCGGGCGAATCAGAGGGCTCGATGAACGCCGCGAATATTCTCAAGCCTTCGCTTTCAAGAGGCGAGCTGCAGATAATCGGCGCGACTACCTTCACCGAATACAGAAAATATATAGAGAAAGACGCCGCTCTTGAGCGCCGTATGCAACCTGTTAAGGTTGAGGAGCCTTCGATTGACGATACAATCGAGATGCTCAAAGGCGTCAAGGAATACTATGAAAACTTCCACAAAGTCAGGGTTACCGATACTCTCGTTGAGAAGGCAGTGCGCCTGAGCGAGAGATATATTACAGACCGTTTTCTGCCCGATAAGGCAATTGACTTGCTCGATGAAGCCTGCACCTGCGCGAATCTGCGCAACAAGGCGATAAGCGACTATGAGCAGGCTCTCGATGAGATTGCCGAGCTTGAGGCCCGCGAAGCGGAGCTCGAGGATAATTCGGGCGAGGTCGATTACGCTGAGCTTGCGAAAATCAAATCGGACCTTATCAGAAAACGCGAGGATATAAAGGAACTCGAAGAGAAGGCAAATGATAATTTCGTGACCGAGGATGACCTTGCAAGAGTAATTCAGCTCTGGACCGGTATCCCCGCGAGCAAGGTCATTGAGAGCGATTTAAGAAAACTCGCCGAGCTTGAGAAGAATCTCAAAGCTCATCTCATCGGTCAGGATGAGGCTGTCGAGCTTGTCTGTAACGCTATCCGCAGGGGCAGGGTTCAGCTTAATCCGCGCCGCAGACCTTCGTCGTTTATATTCGTCGGCCCCACGGGCGTAGGCAAGACCGAGCTTGTAAAGCTTCTTGCAAAAGAGCTCTTTGAAACTCCCGAAACGCTCATCCGCCTTGATATGAGCGAATTCATGGAAAAACACTCCGTTTCCAGAATCATCGGCTCACCGCCCGGCTATGTCGGCTATGACGAAGCGGGTCAGCTCACCGAGAAGGTCCGCCGCAAGCCCTACAGCGTCGTGCTCTTTGATGAAATTGAGAAGGCGCATCCGGATGTAATGAATATCCTGCTCCAGATTCTCGATGAGGGCAAGATAACAGACGCCCAGGGCAGGCAGGTAAGCTTTGAGAATACAGTTATCATCATGACCTCGAATGCGGGCAGTGACCGCGCGGCGGGAGCTCTCGGCTTCGGCAAGACAAAGAACGAGGCCTCAAAGGAGCGTTCGCTCAAAGCACTTTCGCAGTTCCTGCGCCCCGAATTCATCGGCAGAGTCGATGAAGTTGTCGTCTTCAATGATCTCTCTCAGGAGAATTATCAGAAGATTGCAGCTCTGCTGCTCGATGAGCTTGTCGATCCTCTCAGGGATAAGGGTATCACTCTCAAATATGATGAAGCGGCGACCGAAACCATCGCGGCACTCTCAGCCGACGGCACAAGAGGCGCGCGCGATATCCGCTCCTGCATCAGAAAGAATGTTGAGGATGCGATTACCGGCGAAATGGTAAGCAGAGTCGACAATCCGCTCAAATCCGTCACCGTGACGGCCAAGGATAACAAGATAATCTGTAAATTCAAATAAAACGAAGAGGTGTAATTATGGCTCATTTTCTTTTCTCAGCTTTTGCCGATGAGGCGTCGGCATCAATTAAAGAGCAGATTGAAGCCTGCAAAAAGAACAGAATCGAATTTGTTGAGCTTCGTAACTGCGACGGCAAGAATATCTCCGATTTTACCGTTGATGAGGCGAAGGAACTCAAAAAAGTTCTTGACGATGGCGGTTTGAAGGTTTCCTCAATCGGTTCCCACTACGGCAAGATTCAGATTACCGATGATTTTGCCCCTCATTTTGAGGCGTTCAAGAATACCGTTGAGGTAGCGAAGATTCTCGGTGCTAAGTATATCAGAATGTTCTCATTCTATTTCACTAAGGGCGAGAGCTATGAGGAATATCATGATGAGGTATTTGCCCGCCTGAGCGCAATGGTTGATTACGCCAATGAAAACGGCGTGCTTTGCTGCCACGAAAACGAGCGCGGTATCTACGGCGATATTCCTTCAAGATGCCTTGAAATTGCCGAGTATTTCGGCGACAGGCTCGGCTGTATCTTTGATCCGGCAAATTATATTCTCAACGGTTCGGATACAAAATCGGGCTTTGATTCCCTCTTCCCTTACATTACCTATATGCATATCAAGGACGGCCTCTATAAAGAAGGCATTGTTGTCCCCGCAGGCGAGGGAGACGGAAACCTTCCCTATATCCTCAAAAAGCTTGATGAAAAAGAGGGCGTATTCTTCCTGAGCGTTGAGCCGCATCTCAGAACTTTCGACGGCCTCAAGGATCTTGAGGCAAATGAGCAGTTAGCTCTCAAGATGAATTCAAAATATATCTATGACAATAATGAGCAGTCCTTTGCCGCCGCCTGCACCGCGGCCCACAAGGTCGTTGAGGAGCAGGTTCAGCCCGTCCGCCTCGGAATAATCGGCTGCGGCAATATGGGCTCATCACATATCCGCGACAATTCCCAGGGTAAGCATCATGAAATCAGAATCACCGCGTGCGCGGATATCATCCCCGAGAGAGCGGAGAAAATGAAGGAAAAGCTTCCCTATGTCAAGACTTTTGACAGCGCCGAAGCGCTTATTGACAGCGGAGAGGTTGACGCCGTTCTTATCGCAACTCCTCACTACGCTCATCCCGAAATCGCAAAATATGCCTTTTCAAAGGGACTTCATGTTATGACCGAAAAGCCCGCAGGCGTTTACACCAAGCAGGTGCGCGAGATGAACGAAGCCGCCGCGGCGAGCGGAAAGGTTTTCGGCATCATGTATAATCAGCGCACAAACTGCGTTTACAGAAAGGTCCGCGAGCTTGTAAAGAGCGGCGAACTCGGAGAAATCCGCAGAGTCAGCTGGATTATCACCGACTGGTATCGCACTCAGGCATATTATAATTCCGGCGGATGGCGCGCCACATGGGCCGGCGAAGGCGGCGGAGTCCTTCTCAATCAGTGCCCGCATAATCTCGACCTCTGGCAGTGGATATGCGGTATGCCCTGCAAGATAAAGGCAGTCTGCCATGAGGGCAAATGGCATAATATCGAGGTTGAGGATGATGTCTCAATCTATGCCGAATATCCCAACGGCGCAACAGGCACTTTCATCACTACCACCGGCGACTGTCCCGGCACCAACCGTCTTGAAATCACTCTCGACGGCGGCAAGATTATCGTTGATGACGGCAGTAAGATTTCACTTTACCGCCTGAAAGGTCTGACTTCCGAACACTGCGCAAATGCCGAAGGCGGATTCAATAAGCTTGAGGGCGAATGGGAAGAAGTTGAAACCGACGGCAGAAACAAGCAGCATTGTGAAGTTGTCAGCAAATTCGCCGCCGCGATTCTCAGAGGCGAGGAGCTTGTCGCAAGAGGCGAGGAGGGTATAAACGGCCTCTCGATTTCCAATGCCGCCCACCTTTCCTCCTGGCTCAATAAGGATATTGAGATTCCCGTTGACGAGGAGCTCTACTATGCCGAGCTTCAGAAGAAGATAGCTTCCGGCAAGGCCGAAAAAGAGACGGTTACCGATGCCGTCCAGGGAGATATGTCATCCACCTTCTGAAAGGAGACTCTTATGAGAGTTGCGGTTGTCGGCTGCGGCAATGTTTCAAAGAATCATTTCAGCGCTCTTGAAAACACCGAGGGGGTTGAAATTGCCGCTGTCGTCGATATAAAAAAAGAGAGAGCCGATGAAAAAGCGGCTCAGACAGGCGCAAAAGCATATTACGATTATGAAGAGATGCTTCTTGCAGAAAAGCCCGATTGCGTGCATATTGCAACTCCGCATTATCTCCATACCCCGATGGCTGTCAAAGCCCTTGAAAGCGGAGCGGATGTATTTCTCGAAAAGCCCTGCTCTGTTTCGGCAGCCGAAATCAGAGCCCTTGCCGAAGCGCAGGCAAAGACAGACAGGCAGGTCGGTATCTGCTTCCAGAACCGCTATAATAAATGCGTGCGCAGGGCAAAGGAGATTATTGACTCCGGCGAATGCGGCAAAGTAAAGGCCGCGAGGGCGTTTGTAACCTGGAGCCGCGGTATGGACTATTACGGCGACGACTGGCACGGCACCGCCGAAAAGGAATGCGGCGGAGTGCTTATAAATCAGGCAATTCACACAGTTGATCTGCTCGGTTACCTTTGCGGTGACTGCGTAGCTGTCGAGGCGCATGTTGCCAACGATCACCTGAAAGGTCAGATTGAGGTTGAGGATACTGCGTGCGTGCGAATGGAGCTTGAGAGCGGAATTATCGCTATGCTTTATGCAACCACGGCGTTTTCGGTGAATATCGAAGTTTTTATCGAAATCTTCCTTGAAGATGCCGTTTTGCGTCTCGAGGGTGAAAGGCTTTATAAGATTACGGATGACGGCTCCGAGATGCTTGTTGACAAAGCTGATAAAGAATTTGTCGGCAGGGATTACTGGGGCCACGGACATAAGGCAATAATCAGGGATTTTTATGACTGCCTTAAAACAGGCAGGAAATTCTCAATAGATGCCGTTGAGGGCGGGAAAGCCGCCGCTGTCGTGATGGCGAGCTACGCCTCATCGGCAAAAAATGAAAGGGTTGAGGTGAAATAAATGGTTCACGAAAATCTTAAAGGCAGAGTAGCAGTAATTACAGGCGGAGGCGGAGTCCTCTGCAGCGGATTTGCGAAAACTCTTGCGTCTCTCGGCGTTAAAGTCGCCGTTCTCGATTTAAGGGAAGAAGCGGCTCAGAGCGTAGTTGATGAAATCAAAGCGGACGGCGGCGTTGCTATCGCAGTCGGCTGCAATGTGCTCGAAGCGGAATCACTTGAAAACGCAAGGCAGAAGATTACCGCGGAGCTCGGAAAATGCGATATTCTCATCAACGGCGCCGGCGGAAACAATCCTAAGGGCACTACCTCCAAAGATATCTTTGAGGAAGGAGACCTTGAGAATAAGGTTGAGGGTATAAAGACCTTCTTCGACCTTGACGCGAGCGGAATTCAGTTCGTTTTCAATCTCAACATTCTCGGCACTCTGCTCACAACCCAGTGCTTCGCTAAAGATATGGTCGGCAGGGAGAATACCTGCATTATCAATATATCCTCGATGAACGCCTTCTGCCCGCTCACCAGAATTCCCGCATATTCGGCGGCGAAGGCAGGCGTATCGAATTTCACCCAGTGGCTAGCAGTCCATTTTGCAAAATCGGGAATCAGAGTCAATGCGATCGCTCCCGGTTTCTTTGCCACCAATCAGAATCATAATCTTCTTTTCAACGAGGACGGTTCGCTGACTCCGAGAAGCGAGAAGATTATAGGCCATACTCCGATGGGCAGATTCGGTGTCCCCGAGGATCTGAGCGGCGCTCTCGCATTTTTCTGCGACGAGACCTATTCGGGTTTCATTACCGGTGTTATTCTGCCGATAGACGGCGGATTCAATGCCTATTCGGGCGTCTGATTTATTGAAAGAGGGTTTCAGAATGAAAAAGCGTTTTTTATCGGCACTTTCTTTGATACTTGTTTTTGCCGTTGTTTTCGGCAGTTTCACTTTTGCTTCTGCAGAGGAAACGGCGGAGCAGGATGACAGCGCTCCTTTCAGAATTCACGTGACAGTAAACGGCGACGCAAAGAGCGAGAGGGGATTCTGCTGGTATACAAAGACCGAAACCGACTCCCTCGTTGAAATAGAGGGCGTCGAACCTGCGAATATTACCTATGATGATGTCTTTGAGTGGGAGGGTAACTTCTGCCACAAAGCAAAGGTTACGGGACTTGAACCCGGCGCGGAATATACCTACACGGTCGGCAGCAGGGATTCAAGAAGCGAAGAGGGCAGATTTGTCACCGATGACGGCGATGAGAGCTTCAGTTTCATAGCGATTGCCGATGTTCAGGCAAGCTCAGCGGAGAATTTTGAAAAGGGCGCAAACACGCTCAAAGCCGCTGTTAAAACTCTGCCCGATGCCGAATTCATAGTCAACGCGGGCGATTTCACCAATGATTCCACAAACGAAGAGTGGGATTTATACGCAGATTCATTCGACCCGATAAATCTACAATATACTCTTGCTCCCGTTGCCGGAAATCACGATGGATTCGGCTGTGAATACTGGTTCAAAAATATGTTTAATCTTGATATGAGCGAATCGGTGCAGATTAAGGACGGCGTCAATTATTCTTTTGATTACGGCAACGCACATATCGCCGTGCTGAATACAAACGATCTTTTTTCCGTTACGATTCCCCAGCTGAAATGGCTTAAAAACGATATGAATTCCACCGACAAGGATTGGAAAATAGTCGCTATGCATAAATCTCCATACACCCTCGGTAAGGACGGCAAATGGCCCGACGCGATGTATCTTCAGCTGTCGCTTACCAAGGTTGTCGATGAATGCGGGGTTGATCTTGTAATCAGCGGCCACGATCATCAGTATCTGCGCACGAAGCCCCTCAAGGGCAACAAGCTCGATGAAAACGGCGCAACCTATGTCCTGCTCGGCACTGCGGGCTCCAAGAGATATGAGGTGCGCAAGTTTCTTTCCGATTCATTTATGAATACAAAATTCATCAACACCCTGATTATCCAGAAAGGCGGCTACGGCAACTACTGGAACGGCGAAGATTTTGACAGCACAAAAGAGGAGAATATCGGCGGCTGTTTCAATACAATCAGCATTGACGGCGGCACTCTTACCTTCAATTCCTATATTCTCTCAGATGAGCTGACCGATGAGAGCGGCGAGCGCCTTATCACCAATACCGATACATTTACTCTGGAGAAGGAGACGGGCAAGAACGAAATCACCTTTACCGGAGACAATACCACAAGCGAATTCGATTACGCAATCGGTCTTATTCCGAGCGTCGCGGCCCTTGCAGGCTACGCCTTCGGAATCTGGCTTCCGAAGTTCCTCTTCATCGTGCCGAGGATTCTTGAAAGCGTCATAGTTGACGACACATTCTGATTCTGAATAATAATAAAAGCGGGAGCCGCACGGCTCCCGTTATTTTTATTCTTATCAGTATTCAATATTATCTATCGGCATTGTGGCATAGGAGTTCAGGTCAAGCCCCGCAATGTGGCCCGATTTATACTCATAAAATGCCTGCGCTCCGACCATTGCGGCGTTGTCACCGCATAGTGAGAGGTCCGGCATAAAAAGCCTGAAATCGTTCTCTTTACACAGGGCGGTCATTTTTTCTCTCAGGCGTGAATTTGCCGAGACGCCGCCTGCCAGCGCGACTTTATCAAAACCGAATTCCTTTGCCGCCTCAATTGTTTTAGAGGTGAGGATATCGGTCACCGTCTCAATGCACGATGCGCCGAGATCCGGAACATTTATCTCTTCACCCTTCTGCTTCGCGTTATGAATCGTATTCACAACCGCGGTCTTGAGTCCCGAAAAGCTGAAATCATATTTGCTGCCGTCAATCCTAGGATGAGGGAATTTGTAGGCGTTCGGGTTGCCGCTTCTGCTAATTATATCAAGATTCTTTCCGCCCGGATAATCGAGCCCCATGGCTCTCGCGGATTTATCCATGCATTCGCCTGCGGCATCGTCCCTGGTCTTGCCGATTACGGTGAAATCCGTATAATCGTTTACCGCGACTATATGGCTGTGACCGCCTGAAACAACAAGGCAGAGAAAAGGCGGCTCAAGCCCGGGTAAGGTGATATAATTCGCCGCTATATGCGAACGAAGATGATGCGTCGGAATAAGCGGCTTGCCCGCCGAATAGGCGAGGCCTTTGGCAAAATTGGTGCCGACCAGCAGAGCGCCGATAAGTCCGGGAGCATAGGTGACGCCGATTGCCTCTATATCGGAAATATCCGTCTTTGCGTCTTCAAGAGCGGCTCGGACCACTCCGCTTATTGCCTCGGCGTGCATCCTCGAAGCAATTTCGGGCACGACTCCGCCGTAGATTATATGGCTCTCCACCTGCGAAGCAATTACATTTGAAAGCACGCGTCTGCCGTCTTCAACCACCGCGGCGGCGGTCTCATCGCAGGAGGATTCGATTGCAAGAATTTTCATTGTTTTATTCCTTGAAAAGTAAAGTACAAAGAACTGCGTTTTCGGGAGGATTTGAATAGAAATTTTTCCTTACTCCCGCCTTCACAAAGCCTGCACCTTCATAGAGCGAAATCGCGGCGCTGTTGCTCTCGCGAACCTCGAGAGTTATGAATTCGCAGTCTCTTTTTTTTGCGCCGTCAACTGCGGCTGTCAGCAGGGCTTTCGCTATGCCGCGCCTTCTGAATGAGGGCAGCACGGCAATATTCGTGATATATGCTTCGCCCGCTGTTTCGATTACTCCGATGTAGCCGGCAGTTTTATCATCTATGACGGCAACGAGAAAATGCGAATTGCAGTTTGATGCGTGATAGAGAATATCCTCGTATTTCCAGGGCGATGTGAAGCATTCTTTTTCAATATTTTCAACGCTTTCCGCATCAGAGGGGAGCATCGGGCGGATTACAGTTTCCATATCAGTTCTTCGCCTCATACCAGGTTTTGCCCGTGCCGACATCCGCGAGCATATTAACGCGCATCTGCACGGCGTTTTCCATCTCTCTCTTGAGAATCGAGGCGACTATCTCGGCCTCGCTCTCGGGAGCTTCGACTATCAGCTCATCATGCACCTGGAGTATGAGCTTCGCCTTGAAATTCATTTCTTCAAGCGCGTCAAACACCCGTATCATAGCAATTTTTATAATATCTGCGGCGGTGCCCTGAATCGGCATATTCATCGCCATTCTCTCGGCCGAGGCTCGGACGTTGCCGTTGGTTGAATTGATTTCGGGCAGATAGCGGCGGCGGTTATAAACCGTTTTAACATAACCGTCTCTGCGCGCATTTTCAACCACTTTTTTCATATAATCGCGCACGGCGCTGAAATGCTCAAGATAATTTGTAATATATTCCTTTGCTTCGGGCACGGAAACGCCGATATTCTTTGAGAGCGAAAAAGCTCCAATGCCGTAAACTATGCCGAAATTGACCGCCTTGGCGCGGCTTCTCATCAGCGGAGTAACCATCATGAGCGGCATGTTGAATACCTGCGAGGCGGTAATCGCGTGAATATCGTCGCCGTTATTGAAGGCGTCAATCATATTTTTGTCGTTTGCCATATGAGCGAGCACCCTGAGCTCAATCTGCGAATAGTCCGCGTCAACGAGCACACAGCCATCTTTCGCCCTGAAGTATTTTCTCATTTCTTTGCCGAGAGGCGAGCGGACAGGTATATTCTGAAGATTCGGCTCGCTTGATGAGATTCTGCCGGTTCTCGTCTCGGTCTGGTTGAGGCTCGAATGAACCCTGCCGCCGTCTCCGATAACTTTGAGGAGTCCGTCGCAGTAGGTGGATTTCAGCTTCGCGAGAGTGCGGTATTCAAGAATGTCGGCCACCACCGGATATTCGGGCGCGAGCGATTCGAGCACCTCCGCATTTGTGGAATATCCGCTCTTGGTCTTTTTCTTTGCCGGAATTCCCATTTTGACAAAGAGCGCCTCGCCGAGCTGCTTCGGGGAATTGAGATTGAATTCATATCCGGTCTGCTCATATATTCCGGACACGATTTTATCAATTCTTTCGCCGAGCTCCCTGCCGAAATTCTCAATGCCCGCCGCGTCAACCTCAAAGCCCTCTTTTTCCATAGAGGCGAGAACTCTCGCGAGCGGAAGCTCGATTGTTTCATATAGCTCTCGCTGACCGTTTTCGTCAATGATTGCTTCAAGCTTTTCAAAAGCAGATTCAAGATAAGCGGTCAGCAGGGGAGTGTCAGCATTTTCGCCGGGAAGGAAGCCCGCAAACTCCTCAATTATCCTTCTGAGAGTGCATTCGGTTGAGGGATTCGCAAGGTATGAGGCGAGCATAGCGTCGCCCGCAATTGAGTTTATTTGAATATCGACTCTGTAATCGTAGAAAAACGAATACAGTGCCTTGCAGTTATAGGTGTATTTTCTGATTTCTTTATCAAAGAGAAAATCAGAGCAGAAAGCGACATATCCCGCGTTATCGGGCTCAACCGCGCCGACGCCGTTTGCGGTTACGAAATAAAAGATACCGTCCTCAAAAGTGAAATAAGCTTTTCCGTTCTTTTTCAGCGTGTTCAGCAGGAGCGCCGTATCCTCAACCGTATAGAGCTCGGACTTCACCTGAGTTTCTTCTTTTGTCTCCGTCTGAACCGGCACGTTCTCGAGTTTCAGGCGCTCAATCATTTTGAACATCTCAAGCTGAGAAAGAATGGAGGTGAGCTTATATGCGTCGCGCTCCGAAGGAATATATGCCGCGTAATCCTTTTCGACCGGTGCCTCGGTGCTTATTGTGCCGAGAGTCCTGCTGAGGTATGCCATATCCCTGTCGTTCGCGAGTTTGTCGTGAACGCCTTTTTTAATATCGAGTGAATCGAGATTCGCGTAGATTTCATCAATCGTTCCGAATTTTGAAACAAGCTCTTTTGCCGTCTTTTCTCCGATACCCGCGACTCCGGGAATGCAGTCCGAGGAATCGCCCTGGAGCGCCTTGATATCAATGAGAAGGCGCGGGGAATCAACAAGATAATCCTCCTTGATTTTTGCCGCATCGTATTTCACAGTGACTGCGTTGCCCATCTTGGTTGATGCGAGAAGCACATTTACCCTGTCGCCGACAAGCTGGAGCGAATCGCGGTCACCGGTCGCAATATAGCAGAAATCATCATCTCCCGCAGCGAAGGCGAGAGTGCCTAAAATATCATCCGCCTCCCAGCCCGGCGCCTCAAGAATCTTATATCCCATTGCAACGAGAATATCCTTGAGAATCGGCATCTGGGCGGCAAGCTCATCGGGCATTCCGTGTCTGTTTGCCTTGTA
Source organism: Clostridia bacterium (assembly GCA_017552845.1). Taxonomy (GTDB): domain Bacteria; phylum Bacillota; class Clostridia; order Oscillospirales; family Acutalibacteraceae; genus CAG-177. The sequence continues at coordinate 410 of JAFZOE010000171.1, read as the reverse complement.
TCCCTCATACATCTTATGTCTGAAGGTCGGCTCCCTGACATCAAACGCGACGGCAACGGCATCGGGCTTCACATCCGCGCTGAGTTTGAGCAGAATGCTCAGAAAGCCGTAAACGGCGTTGGTATAGTATTTACCATCCTTCGTCGTCAGCAGCTTTATTCCGTAAAACGCGCGGTTGACTATACTGTTTCCGTCAATTGCAAGCAGTTTCATATATGTAATCCTTTATTATCAGCCGAGTTTCTTTTTGATTTTATCAATTATATTTCCGCCGCCGAGGTATCTGAGCGTTGATTTGCTTACCATCTCCGAGAATTTCTCAAAGAATTCCTCGCGCCTGCCGTCGCTCTCTTTCGGGGCGAGTCTGCCGAGCCCTATAAGCGTTTTGTCAATTCTTTCGCAGACAGCCT
>JAFZOE010000170.1 GCA_017552845.1 Clostridia bacterium | reverse complement strand
TGAAGAACTCAATAAAATAGCCGTCGGTGAGCACAAGAGCAGCATCTCATTTTCCGATGCTTCGGTATTCATCAACGGCACCAACTGCAAGAAGAAAAAATATAAACTCAGCGACGGAGACGAAGTCTGGCTTCTCTCACCTGCATCGGGAGGTTGATTTATGGCTTTCAGAATTGATGAAAATGTATGTGTCGGCTGCGGCGGATGCGCTTTCACCTGCCTTTTCGGAGCAATCAGCGCGGCAAATGATGACTCGTCACTCTACGCTATCGACGACACAAAATGCGTGGAATGCTCTCAGTGTTCCCACGTCTGCCCGGTCAGTGCAATAAGCGCTCCGGAGGGCTATAAGCCGATTAAAAAGGTTACGATTACCGCCGAAAAATGCAAAGGCTGTTCCCTCTGCTCAAGAGCCTGCAAGGCGAGCGCACCTCACGGCAAAATAAAGGAACCCTTTGAGATAGACCAGAGCAAATGCTTCAAATGCGGCGTCTGCGCCTCAAAATGCAAATTCGGAGCAATTGAAGTTGAATACGAATAACAGCAATGAAAAGCCCCGCAGAGCTTGCTCTGCGGGGCGAAAATGGTTGCTTGACCAATTGCAGTATTACTGCAATTCAAACATATATGACTGATTCAACCACCGGGAAAGGGGATTATTATGAATCGGAAATCAATCAGAATTATGGCTTTGATTATGGCGCTGGTATTGGCGGCAACTTCGCTGCTTGCTGTCGGCGGTGCGGCGCAGGAGAGCTCTGCTTCGGGCAGATTCAGTTTTCTGAATTACAATATTGCGGGGCTTCCGTCCCTGAGTCTTTCTTCCGATAAAGCCGCAAGGCAGAAGCTGCTCGGCGGCAGAATCAAAGAGGATGATTATGATATAGTCGCGGTTCAGGAGGATTTCGGATACGATTCCGATTTCTATTCCGGACTCGGCGCGAAATACAGGACTTTCGGCAGCCAGAGCGTCGTCACCGGAGACGGTCTCAATATCTTTTCGAAAACTCCGCTCTACGACGTTTATCGCGAGGGTTGGAATATGAAGGGCGGCATGCTCTGGGAAGGCGACATTGTTTCTCAGAAGGGCTTTATGTTCGCGGCGGTTGAGCTCTGCGAGGGCGTATATATCGATGTATATAATCTTCACGCGGATGCTTTCGGCGGCGCGGAATCCGTTCAGGCAAGGCACTCGAATTTCACCCAGGTCAAAGAATATATTGAGAAGAATTCCGCCGGACATGCCGTTATAATTACGGGCGATTTCAATTCGACATTCCATTTCACAAACGGCGAGGGCGCCGATTTATATGAGATTTTCGTTGAATCTCTCGGCATGTCGGATGTGTGGACAGATACAGTGAATTTCGGCAGCTTCACCGATTACTCCTCCTACAGCGGCGATTACTGGGGCAACTGGGACAGCGTTGAGCATATACTCTACAGAAGCAGCGACGCTGTTGAACTGACCCCCGTTTCCCACGAATATATCAGTTACACGGATGACGATGGCAACGCAATCTCCGATCATAATGCGGCCGCGGCGGAATTCGAATACACCGTGTCGGCGAAAACGGAAGGATATACGCTCAAGCCCGCATCCAGACCGTTCCTGTCAATTATCGAGACGGCAAAGGTCGTCATAGCAGACCTCAGCTACGTTTTTTCGCATTTTGATGAACTGATTACGATGCTGAAATACGCAAACGATATAACTTATCTTTACGAGCATTATTCAAGATAATAATTGAAATTATTATGTATATTAAAACGCCCCGCAGAAACAGACTGCGGGGCTGAATTTATGCTGTTTTCAGCTTTTTGCAAAGTGCATTACATTTGCGCAGATGAGCTTATCGTAATCGACGATATGGATGAAAGAGCCGTCGGGCAGGGGATAAACGCAGACATCTTCGGCCTCGTTATCGTAATTCGGAACCTCGCGCACAAGCTCTGTTGCGACCTCGCCGTTTTCGGGATTCACGCGGTAAATTGTCTCGGTTGTCCCGGGATCCTTGCAATCGTAGGAGAGATAGAGCTCGCCTTCGTATACCGAGCCGCCCTGAATTCTGTGAATCTGTTCGCTCAGCGGGATTGCCTGCAGGAATTCCATCGTTTCGAGGTCGTATTGCAGTATCTCGTCAACCGGGTTAAACGTCGATGTATAGAGATATCCGTTTTCTCTGTCAACGGCGCACCAGGGGATGCCGTCGCTCAGGTGATCGTTTGTCATATTGAAATATGTGCCGGTGAATTCGAGTGTTTCGCAGTCGTAGAGCAGAATGAAATTGTATTCATATTTATCACCCTCGACAGGCGCATAGATAAATCCGTTAGCGCAGTCGATTCCGCCTATGTGGTCGCTGCCGTATTTTTCCCGGAATTCATCGGGAACCCTGCCGCTTTTATGCATTATGCAGTTCATATCGAGATCATATTTCGCGAGCCCTGTGAAATTAATGGCCGTCATCGCGCCCGAGCAATAGAAATATTCGCCGTCGCAGCAGATTCCCTGCGCCGAGAACATCGAAACAAACGGGCTGAGTTTCTGATTCTTCACAAGCTCATAGCCGTCGGAAACGCTGACCGTCCCGAGCCCGAAAATATAAGTAAATATGAGCGAAAGCGTTGTAAAAAATGAAATTATGTTTTGCATACTGACTCCTTTCACTCCGTTACCGACAGAATATAATCTGCGATTTTTGTGCTCCGCATGATATATCCGGTATGGCCGGCTTTGGGGAAAATCCTGAGTTTCGCGCCGGGGATGGTTTCGGCGATGTGTTCGGTATGCGAGAGTTTTATAACATCCTTTTCTCCCGCTGTAACAAATGTGGGGACGGTGATTCCCCTGAGCATCTCATCCGTGATATCAGGCTCGCGCATCATAATCCGCATCTTGTCGCTGCGGTCAATATGGCTCCATAACTTAAAGAACTTCATCGGGAGATCCTTTGTGCTTCCCGGATTCAGGCTCGCTCCGCTGACAATCAACGATGAGAGCAGGTCAGGGTGGCGGTAAGCGAGTATAAGACCGATGATGCCGCCGTCCGAAAAGCCGTAAAACACCGGCTTTTCAAGGCTGAGCTCGGTGATGAACTGATACATATCTTCGGCCATATCCTCATAGTGAAGAGTTTTCACCTTCTGGCTCTTGCCATGGTCGCGTGAATCGGGGCAGTAAACGGTGAAACGCTCCGAAAGGACTTTCACTGCACTCTTGAAAATCTTGTGGTCCATACTGTTGCAGTGAACCATAATAAGCGGCCTGCCGCTGCCCGTCTTTTCATAAAACAGGCGGACTCCGTTAACGGTTATAAACATTTTTCTCTCTCCCGATTTTTAATCAATCCTCATCATATATATCGCAATTCATATATATTTCGAAGTCTATTTCATCGCAGCCGGGGTTTTCTTCGAGCCATTCCTGCATCTCGCGGTCCTCATATTCGATTTTCAGAGGCCCCGCTCCGCAGTTAGGGCAGTATTGCTTAGGTTTGCCGGTTTTGTAACCGCATACGGAGCAGCTGAAATCGGAGGATGCGAGAAAATGAGTATTCTCAATCCAGACCGGAGCTTTTCTGTTTCGTCTGAAAAAACACATAAACTCACCTGTAAAGCAGGAAATACATGAATACCAGCGCCGCGTCTATGCCGAGGGTAAAAATTATGCCTATGATGCAGGTGGTGATTGAAATCCTGTCAAAGACCTTGCCCGAGTGTTTGTTATAAAAGAGCGTGTAGGTTTTGTCGGTGCGGTAAATCTTGTCGTCCATAACCCCGTCATCCGGGAAAATACATGGG